>NZ_JHVL01000053.1 GCF_000620125.1 Clostridiisalibacter paucivorans DSM 22131
TCCTAGAAAATGGAGAACAATTAGTAAAAGAGATATCCTAATCTTAGTCGCTAACTGCAACCTCGCACTATTAGCATTCATCTTTGAAAACTAACCTTGCTGTTGGTCTAATCAAAGAGATGCAGCATCTGTAGTATGCAGGTTATGACAACTAAGTCAGGAAGCATGCTTTTCTGGCAATAACCTTATGGTTTTGCAAGGAGGACAAGAATTATCCTTTGCTAACTATTCTTAATCTTATTTTAGCACTAGGATATCTCAATTAAAAATTGTAATAAAAATAAATAAAAAAAATATGCTTAGAACACTTATAAAAGTGTTTCTAAACATATTATACGAGGAGGTAGAACATGAGAACAAAAAGTCCAAAACGTATGAAAGAAATAATTGATTTTGTAAATGAATACACAAATCATTATAGGACTTCTCCTTCTACCAGAGAAATTGCAAAAGTTGTAAAAACTGATAATGGTACTGTATACCGTTATCTTGTAGAGATGGATGAAAGAGGTATGCTCGAATACAATGGTAAAGAAATCATAACGCCAACCATTAAAAAAATGGAAAATGACATGATACAAGCGGCTGTCTTAGGATCTGTATCTTGTGGAATTCCACTTTTAGAGGAAGAGCATATTGAAAGTTATGTATCCTTACCTGCAAAATTTTTTGGTAAGGGAGACTATTTTATCCTTAGAGCCAACGGAGATTCTATGATAGAAGCAGGAATTGAAGATGGAGATTTGGTAGTTGTGAGGAAACAAGAAGAAGCTAATGAAGGTCAGATTGTTGTTGCTCTTCTAGAAGATGGAAGCACTACATTAAAAAGATTGTATCTAGATAGAGGAAATAAGTGTGTAAGACTTCAATCTGAAAACAAAAATATGTCAGATATAATAACTGCTAACTGTTCTATTCAAGGGGTAGCTATAAAAATTATGAAAGATTTAATTTAATTGCTAGAAAAAAATCATGTTTAAAAGTTAGAAGTGCCCGTTGTAAGAAAACTTCTAATAACAAACTTAGAAAAGAAGGATTCAAGATGATGAAAAAATGCTGGTCTTCAGTGGTATTTAGGTGTTAGGTTAGTAACTCATCTGTAGTTTTCTTTCCCTAATCCACTTTGAAGACAATAAGAAAAGAAGGATTGCAGATGAAAAAAAGAAAAAAGTATATTATAGGATGCCCATATTGTGGGAAAGAGTTATGTAAAAGTGGTTTCACTAGTAGCTTTAATGATATGGAAATTAAATGCTCCAAATGTGGGGCAAACATAGAAATTGAAATTAACAATGGGATGATTATCTTTCATCCAGACAAGAAGATATCCATGGTAGCTGAAAGCCCAGTAGGATATAAAGAAAAAGAAAAAATATAAGAAATATTAAGTGAGTTTCTGTGAAATTTATGTTTTAGCCATTGGACTGGGCAAAAAACTCTTAGGAATGGTAACATAAATTAAAAATCTATGGAGGACTGGATTCGGAATGTACCGTTAGGAGCCACATAGATAAAATACTTTGAATCTGGAATCAGAATCCAGGAATAAGTCAAAGTTCTCAACCTACATATTCCAAGGAAAACTTAATAGATTGAGGTTTATACAGAGGTGTTGAACTGGGCTAGAATCCTTAAGAACAACAGTTATAAATCAAGAGTTTGTTGAATGATCTGAACTGGACAAGACTTCAATTATAAATTGAACAAGAATCCTTAAGAGTCACGCAAAACGGAAGTATTTATCTGAATAGATAAATCTGTTTTGTGTGGCTCTTTTTTTATTTCCCAAATACTTTCGTTATATGCGTCGGCTCTTAGACAAAAGAAAGAGCAGGTGCATATGAAAAGACGATGGGAAACCTACATTGCTAGATATCCATAATCTCTAATTTTAAAAACTTATTGATTTTTAAAATTAGGAGGTTATGGAAAATGAAAGAAAATAGAAAGAATTACTATCTCTTTGTAGGAGATAAAAAGGTAGATGTAACAGAGAAAATTTATAAAGAATATTGGAGTGAAACCAATAGAGAAAATTATCTTAAAAGGCTAGATAAAAAGAACAAACTAAGTTATTTCTCAGAATTTGCTATAGAAGAAAAAGACAGAAACATTGAGGAGAGATTTGCAGATAAAAGTATTGACATCGAAAAATTAGTGGCTGTAAAAATGCAGATTGCAGCACTTCATGAAGCCTTGAATAAGTTAAACCCTGAAGAAAGGGAACTTATTCAGGCTCTTTTTTTTCAGGAAATACCACAAAGAGACTTGGCTAAAAAGCTGAATATAAGTCAAGGAGCTGTCTTTAGAAGAAAAGAAAAAACCTTAAAAAAGTTAAAGGAATTCTTAATAGATTGGGAGTAAAATAAAAGTTTTTTTAAAATAGCGAATCAGAGGGGCAGTTTTTTCACTGTTAAATATAAGGGGTAATTTAAGCAATTCCCTAAATAAGAAGAGATATTTTATAAATTAATTTGAACTTTGATAACTGAATAGACCAAGACAGGACATTATCCGTTTATGGAGCCAGTAGAGGCTACGCCATGACCACTTTGCTGAAGTATATCTTCGGTTTAAATAAATACTTGCATAACGCTAAATGCAAAGGAAACAAAAGTGAAAGCGATAGATAGTTTGCTACAGGAAAGGTCTGGTAGGCCTTTTTGCAAAGATACAAACGGTGATAATGATACTTCTATACGTTGTTGCTTCCCACCGAGAAAAGGGGAGGGGTGAAATTCCTATGTAGCTACCAAGCACTTGTCAATGTCATTAAACTTAAATTAAAAAAAATTAAAGAAAGAAGAGGTATCGAAATGAAAACTATTAAAGACAAAAATGAGAACTCTTCTTCTGTCAATCATAGATGTAAAGATGAATTATCAATGGGAAGATACATAGATCAAGAACTAGCAGAAATTCCTGAAGATAAAAAGAATATATTTATTCAGGTAGGTAATGTTCTTGTTAATTGTTGTATAGGAGATACAAGAGTTAGTATGGATGATTTTGTATCAGATTTATGTAAATTAGAATTAAGGATTTAGGGTGGTGACAGATATATATAAGTGCGGTAAGATGAAAATATAAAGTTTCTGAAATCCTTAATAAATTGCACCCAAAATATTTATTAAGGAGAGAAGAGAAATGAATAAAACTAAAGCTTATATGTATCTTCGCTTATCAAGAGATGATGGAGATGAAGGTGAAAGCAATTCTATTACAAATCAAAGGGAACTTATAAAAAGCTATGCTGATAAGGCAGGCTTTAAGATTGTCAAGGAATTTATTGACGATGGCTATACAGGTTCCAACTTTGATAGGCCAGATTTTAAAAGAATGCTTAATGACCTCGAAAAGAAAGATTGCAAAACTATTATTGTAAAAGACCTTTCAAGATTTGGAAGAGATTATATTGAGTCGGGGAAGTTTCTTCAGAAAACTTTTCCTCAAATGGGAGTCAGATTTATATCAGTTAATGATAACTATGATAGTGAAAATGCTGATGTAAGTGACACACATCTTATTCTTCCTATAAAAAACTTTATTAATGATAGTTATTGCAGAGATATATCTATGAAAGTAAAAAGTTCTCAAAAAACTAAAAGACAGAGAGGAGAATTCATAGGAGCATTTGCACCCTATGGATATAAGAAAAATAAGAAGCAAAAAAATCATCTTATAATTGATAGAAAAGTATCTCATATAATTAGGAAAATCTTTGAAATGAAAATTGAAGGTTATTCTTCAAAGGCTATAGCAGATGAACTCAATAAACTAGGAGTTCAAACTCCTGGGGCCTATAAAGAAAGCGAAGGTTCTAATTTTACAACAGGCTTTGCCACAAATAAAAGTAAATGGCAGGCCAAGATGATAAACAGAATTATTGAAAATAGAATTTATATAGGAGTCCTTGAGCAAGGGAAAAGGACAAAGCTAAATTATAAGTCTAATAAGGAGATTAAAGTTCTTGAAGAGGACTGGATTAAGGTGGAAGGAACTCATGAATCTATTGTTACGGAAACAATGTTCAATGTAGCAAATAAGATGATGGGAAGAGACATACTAAATAGGAAGTCAAAACCTGATTTTCTAACAGGTCTGCTTTATTGTGCAGATTGTGGAAATCAACTTATTAGAAGAAAGCAGAAAACAAAAGATAGTTATAGGAACTATTATATCTGTGGCTTATACAATAGAGGAAATGCTTGTTCAAGACACAGTATAAGAGAGGAAGATATTTTATCTTCATTAGATTTTATTCTTAAGCAACATATTAAGTACCAGGAAGAGTTATTTGCAAGAATCAGAGGAACTGATTTAAGCAAAACAGAATATGAGCTTGACTTAGATGATCTACTTGCTGATAAAAAGAAATATGAAACTCTTAGGAGGTCTCTTTACATTGATTTGGAAGAAGAGCTTATTGATGAAGATGAATTTCAATCCTTTAGAAAGAGCTATCAATTAAAAATAAAAGAGATAGATCAGCAAATTATAAGTAGGAAGAAAGCCTATGAAGATTTAGGAGATATACTTGCTTCTAAGGAAAACTGGCTTACTGACTTAGAGAAGTATAAAAATATTGAAAGCATAGATAGGCAAACACTTGCTTTATTTGTAGATAGAATTTTGGTAGAGGAAAAAGACCAAGAAGGTAGACCGAGAATAGCAGTATTTTTTAATGATATGGAGAAACTGGACATATTAAAGAAGATAATAAATGGAGTAAAGAAAAGTAATACTTCTAATCTTATTTCCTTTAATACCATGGCTATTAAGAACCTATCCGCTCAAAGAGAGGGGGTAGCAGTTAATGGCTAGAATATCTAGAAGAAATCTTATAAAGACAGAGGAAGTAAAAGTTATCAGTTCATTCAGGGCTGGAATTTATACTAGGCTCTCACAAGAGAGAACAGAGGAATGGAGGAATAAATCATCTTCCATAGAAACTCAAATAGAAATCTGTCAGGAATATGCCAATAAGGAAAACATGAATTTAGTCAAGGTTTATACAGATTATGAGTATTCTGGAACAAACTTTGATAGGCCTGGATATATTGAAATGATGGATGATGTGAGAAGTGGTCTTATAAATTGTATTATAATAAGAGACCTATCACGACTTGGTAGAGAGCATCTTGAAATGGGTAGGCTTGTAGACAAGGTATTTCCCTTTTTAGGAGTAAGATTTATTTCTGTAGTAGATAAGATTGATACAGAAAGAGGTATTGATGCAAAATTATCCTTTGAAATGCTAATAAAGAACATTATAAATGACATGTATGCAAAAGATATTGGTTATAAAGTTAAAACAAGCAAAAGGCTAAATGCCAAGCAAGGATTCTTTATAGGTTCAACTCCACCATTTGGTTATAAGGTAGTAGAAAAAGATGGTGGAAGAAAACTTGAGCCTGACGAAGTAAGCATGAAGATAGTAGAGAGGATTTTTACTAGGTATGCAGCTGGTGAAAATACACTAAAAATTGCTAAGGAGCTTAATGAAGACAATATTTCTACATCAAGTGCCTATAATAAAACAGGAAATATCTCACGTGAGCCAGGAGAGCTGCAATGGAGAAAAGGTACAATAGCCAATATGCTTAGGCAAAGAGTCTATACAGGTTGCCTTGTTCAAGGAACTAAGAAAAATGTTCCAGGGAGAAAGTCTGGCCACTATAGGCAAAAACCTAAAGATGAATGGATAATTGTAGAAGACTCCCATGAAGCTATAATTCCAAATGATTTATTTTTGGCAGCCCAGGAGATACTTGATAACAATAAAAAGAAAGACCACTTTAAAATAACAAGACACGATCTAGAAAGAGATCCAGTCAACAAGTATAGAGGTATAATTTTTGATGGAAATACTAAGCTAGTTTTAAGAAGACATTGCATTAAAAGCAGAAAGAAAGACGCTAAATTCTATTATTATAAGTTCACAAATGAAGGAAATAATGGAATGATACTTGAGACTCCCTATATTTCTATCATGGAAGATACTATAGATGAGCTAGTAATAAAAAAACTAAGAAATGTACTGAGTATTGATGCAAGTGGAGCAGATTGTAAAGATAGAATAATTGATATAAGCAAGATGAAGATTGAGGTGGTAGAAAAACATCGGATTTCCCTTTCAATTAAGATTTCTAAGCTTAATTCAGATTTAAAAAAGTTATATGAAGCCTATAGTTTAGGAAAGATTGAAAAGGAAGATTATCTAGAGGAAAGAGAATTAAATAGAAAGAGTTTAAGCCTCTATGAAAAAGACCTAAGTAGTTTTGACCTAGAAATCCTATTCATAGAAGCTAAGGCAGAAGAAGAGATAGAACTGTTTGACTATTTGTCTTCCTATAAAGATATCAAACTAGATGAAGAAATTATCCAAAAATACATTGAACGCATTGATGTATATGATAATGAAACTATAAAAATCAGCTTAAAAGGTTATCTAGGTCGGAAGGAGATGGAGTCAAATGAATAATGTTGCCATTTACATGAGGATTTCTTTTTCTGAAAGAGATAATCTAAAATATACGGAAGAAACTATAAATTCTCAAAGAAATATTATTAAGCACTTCATCTTTAATGACCAAGAACTTAAAAAAGCAAACTTACAAGAGTTTGTTGATGAAGGTTATAGTGGAAGCACTACTTCAAGACCAGGGCTTGATAGACTTCTTGCAAAGGTTAAAGAACAGAAGATTGATTGTATTATAGTAAAGGATATGTCACGATTTATGAGGAATTATATTGAAATGGGTGATTATCTTGAAAATATCTTTCCATTTATGGGGGTAAGATTTATAGCAATAAATGATGGCTATGATAGTGATAAGGAAGGCCATAATGGTACAGAGCTAGATATTCAATTTAAAAATCTTCTTAATGATTATTATAGTAGAGATATTTCAGAAAAGATGACTACTGCCCTTTACACAGCTAGAAAACAAGGAAAATATACCACAGGAACACCACCATATGGATATCTAAAGGATCCTAAAGATAAATACAAGCTTATCATTGATCAAGTAGTTTCGGATAATGTTAGATATATATTTCAGCTTATCATTGAAGGACATACTTTAAATGAAACTGCAAAAATCCTTAATGATGAAGGTGTTATAACAGCTAGAGCAAGGAGAAAGCAGATTAAAGGGTATGATTCCTATTCTAATAGGTGGTTCTCAACTGTAGAGCAAACTATATGGTCTCATAGCATGGTTAGAAGGATTGTAAGAAATGAAGCCTATACTGGAACATTCGTATTTAACAAGACAAGTAAAAGCAAGCTTGATGGTGGTAAGGTTACCTATCATCCCAAGGAAGAATGGGAAAAGATTTATAATAATCATGAAGCTATTATAAGCAAAGAAACCTTTGATAAAGCAAGTGAACTATTAAAATCAAGACATAAGAATAAATTCAAAGGTGGGACAAGTAAATATAATGGTAGTCCTATTGCTCCTTTCGTAAGATGTAATAAGTGTGGATACAAAATCAGATTCCTTAAAAGTTCTAATGGCAAAGAATTAATAGGCATAAATCTTTACTGCTATTATTGTAGGATGCTAGACCAGGAAGAAAAACTACCTCATTATAAAGATTTAGAAGAAGATGTCTTTGAAATTCTTAAAAATAGATTCCATACAGACAAGACAGAAAAGGAAAGACTCTTAAAGGAACAGAAAAAACTCTATGATAAAAATGATGAACTTTCAAAGAAGAAGAGAATAGAATTTGAAAAGTATAAGTTTGGTAAGATTTCAAGAGAGAATTTTATAGAGATAAAAGACCAATTGCAGGAGTCTACTGAAGAGAATAATAAGCGTATAGAAGCTATTGATAAGGAACTTAAAAAAAGTGGAAGTATAGAAAGTCTTACTGAAGATGTGGTAGGCAAATATATTAAAACAATATACATTTCTGGCAAAGGTATAGAAAAAATAGAATATTGTTAGTACAATAGAAGGAGATCCACCAATAGGGCCTCTTTTTTCCTATAAAGGTTCTTAAGAAAACTTTTAATGAAGTATCTATAAAAAATATGCTTAAACACCTCCAAATCAAATAATCTAGAGATTTGGGGGTGTTTCATATAAAAACATATAATGTTACCAGAGACATTGGTTTTAAAAGCATACCTACTTTTTGGAGAATTATTTATATAGAAGAAAAGATTTGTACTATAATTATTAGTGATGATATACTTTATTAAAGGTGATAGGAAAGGGAGGGGTTCTATGAAGAAGCATTTTAAAGATATTTTCTATGAAGATTTCTTAGAAAGTCCTACAAAAGATAAATTTCGAGAATTATTAAAGAATAATTTTGGAGAGCTAGATGAATTTGACTTTAAAGAGACCTGGATAAATAAAGGGAAATTAGCTAAATTAGTTTTAGCTATGGGAAATTCTAGAGGTGGAGTGGTTATATTTGGTATAAAGCAAAAAGATGATGGCACTTTTGAACCAAGAGGGTTAGAAAAATTTAAAGATGATGCTGATATAAACAATGACCTTGCTAGGTATGTTTCACCCAATCTCCATTATGAAATTTTCAATTTTGAGTATAAAGGTTCTGAATATCAGGCTGTAGAAAATAAAAAGTTTCAGGTTTTAATTGTAAATGATACTCCAGATAGGTTGCCATTTATTTCTCTTAATCAAACAGAAGGATTAGAAGAAGATACCGTATATGTTCGTAGAGGTACTAAATCTGAAAAGGCAACTAGTGAAGATATTACAAGAATTATTGATGATAAAATAAAAACAATCTATAAGGATGGCTCGGACCTAGAATTAAATGAACATTTATCACAATTAAAGCAATTATATAATGAACTCCCCCAAAAAATAAAAGTTTTAATAAGAAAGGGAGAGCCAACAGAATTTAAAAAAACTATGCTAAATTTTGCACAAAAAATTGGAAAGATTTATATGGAATCTGAAGATGAATATGAGGAAAAAAGCAATCCAAACTATCCAGAAGAAAGTTATGAAGCTTTTATACTAAGAATGATTAAACAAAAGAAATTAAAAATTGAAAAAGTACTTGATCTAAAATAATAATAACAAAAAAACCAAATTAGATAGTTACATTATATGAATCGAGGATATCTTAATTTAATTTGATGGATAAGATTAATTATTTAATTAATCAATTGATCTTCTTAAGTAAAATAATTTGTATCATACCCTTGACACGATAGGGAAGCGGAAAAACAAGAACAGCTGCTTCTATAGTTGATCTTATGGTTAGGAATAACTGGGCCAAAAATATTCTCTTTTTAGCAGATAGAACAGCCCTAGTCAAACAAGCTAAGGAAAGTTTTAATGAACATTTACCTGGACTTTCCCTTTGCAATCTTTTGGACAATAAGGATGATGTTAGTAGTAGAATGGTATTTTCCACCTATCCAACCATAATGAATGCTATAGATGAGAAAAAGGGGACTGATGGAAAGAGGATTTTCACCAATGGACACTTTGATTTGATAATTCTAGATGAAAGCCATAGGTCTATCTATAAGAAATATCAAGATATATTTGCCTATTTTGATGCTAGGCTTTTAGGCTTGACTGCTACCCCTGTAGATGAAATTGATAGGAATACCTATAGGATTTTTGAGCTGGAAGAAGGTAATCCAACCTTTGCCTATGAATTAAAAGAGGCTATTGAAGATGGATATCTAGTAAATTATGAACTTCCACAGGTATCTGAAACTAAAATTATGAAGGAAGGAATAAAGTATAAGGACTTATCAGAGGAAGAAAAGGAAGAATTTGAAAACACCTTTGATTCTTTTGAAGATATTCCTAGTGAAATGGTAAACAAAAGTCTTTTTAATATAGATACGGTAGATTTAGTTATAAAGGATTTAATGGAAAAAGGAATAAAGGTAGAGGGTGGAGATAAGTTAGGCAAGACTATAATCTTTGCTGCAAATCAAGACCATGCTGACTTTATAGTTGAAAGATTCAATGCCCTATATCCTGAATACAGGGGAGATTTTGCTCAGGCTATTTATCATAAAATTAATTATGTAGATAATCTTATAGATAAATTCAAGGACAAGGATTCTTATCCTCAAATAGCAGTATCTGTAGATATGCTGGATACAGGAATAGATATTCCCGAACTTGTAAACCTAGTATTCTTTAAAAAAGTCAGGTCTAAGGCCAAGTTTTGGCAGATGATTGGTAGGGGAACTAGGCTATGTGAAGATCTATTTGGACCAGGACTTGACAAGAAAAAATTCTTAATCTTTGACTACTACTATAACTTTGAGTTTTTTGAAATAAATAAGAGAGGTCATGAAGCTGGTCTTCAAAGATCCCTAACAGAAAACTTATTTAACATTAAGGTTGATTTGATAAAGGCTTTGGAAGATTTAGACTATCAGGAAGATGAATTTATAGAATACAGAAATGAGTTAATAGACAATATAAGTCTTTTAATTAAAGGAATAAATACTGATAGATTTAATGCAAGAATGAGGCTGCATCTAATAGATAGGTATTCAGATAAAAGAGCTTTTGAAAGTCTAGAGGAAATTGATGTAAAGAACCTTAAAGATGAAGTTTCACCTCTTATAATATCTACAGATGACGATGAATTAGCTAAGAGATTTGACTATTTAATGTACACTATACAATATGCCTATCTTGAGAAAAAACCATATTCTAAACCTAAGAGTAGGGTTAAAAAGACTGCCAATGATTTAGAGAAAAAGGGCTCTATAGGGCAAGTACAAAAAAATAAAGAGCTAATTTATGAGATACAGGAAGAAGAGTTTTGGGAAGATGCAGATCTCTTTGACTATGAAAGGGTTAGAAAGGCTTTAAGAGAACTTATAAAGCTAATAGATAGGGAAAGACAGGGAATTTACTATACAGATTTTAAGGACGAAGTAATAGGGGTTAGAGAGGGAAGTCCAATATATGATGTTAATGATTTAGGAACTTATAAAGAAAGAGTAGTATCCTATTTTAAGAAGTATAGGGATGATTTGCCTATTTATAAACTTAGAAATAATGAAGAACTCACCAAAGAAGATATTAAATATTTTGAAAGAATCCTCTTTGAAGAATTAGGGGATAAGGATTCCTATAAAAAAGTTTATGATGATAAACCTCTTTTGAAACTGGTTGCCAGTATTACAGGTATGGATAAGGGGGCAGCTAACAAAGAGTTTTCAAAATTCTTAACAGATGAAAAATTAAACTCAGATCAGATTAACTTTGTCAATAATATTATTGATTATATTGTTAAAAATGGATCTATTGAAAAAGAGGTTTTACAGGAATTCCCCTTCAATAAAAAAGGCGGGGTAATTAAATTATTTGATAACAAGCTAGACTTAGCTAGGGAAATTATTTCAACTATTGATAAAATCAATAGTAGGTTAGTGGTTTGAAGCTTAATGAATCATTTAGTGGTTAAGAGAAAGCTTAGCCACTTTTTATAACAGGGTATTAGGGGTGTCCCCTAAATCATTCCGATAGGAACAAGTAGAAAATTGGATAAAAAGAAGCGAACCTAAAAGGGCCCGCTTCATCAATTTTCTCGTAAGTGTGTCTACACTTACTGTGCTTGCTATTAAAGTTATTCTAAAAGCAGGTATTAAGCTAAATATTTGATTTGCATATTTATATTACCACATTCTATAGCTAATATTAGCGTGTATTAGGTAATTTCTTTAAAAGCTTTGACCTGACAAAGTCTTGAAAGTGATTTAGGGTTAATTAGGCAAATTATAAGGGAGTCATTTATTTTTAATATGGCAAAGTAAATTATAATGTTCATGTAAATTTAATTTCTTATTAATATATGAAGGCAGTTAAAGTATAATAATTGGAGGAGGATGCCATGATAACTTCTACGATAGTAGTTTCATACATTGCTTCAAAATTTCTAGATAAATTCATTGAAGACATGGGTTATTGTTTTTTTAAAAAGATTATATTCCCTAAAAAAACATATAAAGGTAGATTGGTATGCATTATCAATAAAACAATAGATGAGTATGAAATTAGACACCCATTTTTTCAAGGTGAAGCTAAGTTTCCATTTTATCATTCTCAGATACTGTTTGAAGAATTGAATAATTATGTACTTTTTAAAACTAGTTTATCAGATGAAGATTTACTAGGAAAATTTGAAGAGAACCCTCATATTCTTATCCCATCAAAAGAGGAATTAAATACTTTTTATAGCTTGTTTGTTAATAATATTAATAATGATAAAGAGCTTGAAGATTTATTTATTGAGGAAAATTATAAAGCAAAGATTTTTGATATTCATAATTCGTTAAATAATCTAGATAAGAAAATAAAACGTATTGAGAAGTCAATAACCTTTAATCCAAATAAAAAATGGTTTATTAAACAAAACCAATCTGCAATACATGATTTAGGAGAACGATATACTCCAAAAGTTAATTTTGAACTTTCGGATACATTTGTTTTTGATGGAATTGGTCGCTCAGCAAAATTTGAGAGGGAGGCAATTAAAAGACTAGATAATCTTCTTATCAAAGGGAAGAAAATCCTTATAAAGAGAACTGATATGGCCAACATAAATGAAATAATGGAAAAATTGGAGAAGTATTTTGATGAATTATTTAATCGATTTAAGTCGACCAATTTTCAGGGTACTAAGATAATCCCAATCGATTCTTTCTTAGAGATATCTGATAAAATAAGAAAACTAGTTGAAGAAGCTGAGAGCTATTATCATCTGGAAGAAGAAAGAAAGGTAACAAAGGAAACAAAAAGCTATAGGACTTATCGTAAATTTGGATCTGAAATAAGAAACATCAGTGATTTTACATATGAACTGATGAGTTTTATTGAATTTATTAATAGTGCTACCTTTCGACTTGCTAATAATCCTATACTGGTTATCGATGGGGAGGCAGGGATAGGGAAGTCACATATGGTCGGTGATATTGTTTCCAAACGTATGAGTGATGATTATGAAAGTATTTTTATTCTGGGTCAGCACCTCTTGATAGATGAAAATCCGTGGACTCAGATATTTAAGATTCTTCAAATCAATTCTAAAACAGAGGAATTTTTAAATACCCTTAATGAACGTGGGGAGAAGTCTAAAAAAAGGATTATATTATTTATTGATGCGATTAATGAAGGTAGAGGAAGATATTTTTGGCCAAATTTTATTAGAAGTTTTATTTATGAAATTAAAAAATATGAATGGCTAGGTTTAGTTGTAACAGTTCGTTCATCATATAAGGCATTAATTTTTCCTGATGATATCTGTGAGGGCATTATCAGTCATACGCTCTATGGTTTTAGAAATGTTGAATACGAGGCGAGTAGGCTCTTTTTTAATAATTATAAGATAGAATTGCCTAATGTTCCCTTACTATATCACGAGTTTCAAAACCCTCTTTTTTTAAAGCTCTTCTGTGAGGGAATAAAAAAAGCAGGTTTAAACAGAATACCGGATGGACTTCAAGGGATAACCTCAATCATAGATTTTTTCTTAAATGGTGTAAATGAAGTTTTGTCTAAACCAAATTCTGTAGACTATTCGAGCAGTATAAAATTGGTTCAAAGGTCAGTAAATGCCTTAATTCAGTATAAAATCGAAAATGATGTATGGTATGTACCATACGAAATTGCCTATGACCTTATTGAAGAGGTAGCCTCAAAATATACTGAAAAAAAAGGATTTATTGAGAACTTGATAGTAGAGGGAGTATTGTCCAAAAACTTATTTTGGAAATCGAATAACCAATATCAAGAAGGTGTCTACTTTGCTTATGAACGATTTGAGGATCATTTAAAGGCACAATATTTATTGGAAAAATATCCAAATATTGAAGAAGAGTTTAAAGAAGGCGGTAATCTTTATAAATACATTGATACTGAAAAATCGATATATTCAAATAGAAGGTTGATAGATGCATTTTCAATCCAAGTTCCAGAAATTTATAGTAAAGAGTTATTTGAATTTATGCCTGATCTTAAGGGGAAATATCCTGTTGTTGAATCATTTATTGAAAGTCTACTCTGGCGTAAATTAGATAGTATAAATGATAAATCAATAGCCTATGTAAATAAATTTGTATTTTCTTATAATGGCACTTATGAATTATTCTGGGAGACAATTCTTTCTGTTGCGGCATTACCAGGTCACTTTTTTAATTCCAAATTTTTGCACAAAAACTTAATGGAATTTTCTATGCAGGATAGAGATGCTGAATGGACTGAACTTTTGAAAAATAAATTTAGCGATGAGTCAGCAGTAAAGCATCTGATTGATTGGGCCTGGGATGAAAATGATAAATCATATGTTTCGGATGAGTCAATTGAGCTTGCGAGTATAGCGATAGCATGGTTTCATACTTCAACAAATCGACAGTTGCGTGATTGTTCAACGAAAGCATTAGTATGCTTATTGCAAGATAGGATAAATGTTTTAATAAGGATCTTGGAAATATTTGAAGATGTAAATGATCCTTATGTATATGAAAGATTATTCGCAGTTGCTTATGGATGTGTCTTAAGGAGTGAGCAAAAGGATTTATTTGTAGAATTAAGTGAATATATATTTAAAATTATTTTTAAGGACAAAGATGAAGTTTATCCGCACGTGTTGTTGCGTGATTACGCCCGTGGGATTATAGAATATACGTATTATTTGGGCTATACCCTTTCCTTTGACATTAATTTAGTAAGACCCCCATATAAGAGTACTTTCTCTACAAAAATACTAACCAATCAAGAAATTGATGCAAAATATAGATTCGATTATAAAAAGAATTTTCCAGACTATTACTGGTCTCAAAATAAAATCCTTAGTTCAATGACGACTGAATATGGTAGAGGAACAGGTGGATATGGTGATTTTGGGAGATATACCTTTGAGAGTGCTTTGCGGGCTTGGGATGTCAATACAGATGACCTAAGCAATCTTGCAATCGAGTGGATATTTGAGAAGTATGGTTATGATGTTGAAAAACATGGGAAATATGATCGTGATATAGGTTCATATGGAAGAAGTGCTTCAAGTATCGAACGTATAGGTAAAAAATATCAATGGATAGCTTTATATGAGATGGTTGCACGCGTATCGGATAATTTCAAAAAATATGAAGAATACAGTTTTAAAAAAGAAAAAGAAGAACCATATCAAGGACCATGGAGTCCCTATATTAGGGATATAGATCCAACTATGATTATTCATAAAACTGGAAGTAATGATGAAGATGCGAATGAAGAATTTTGGTGGCAAACAGGGAGTTCATTCAATTGGGATTGTCCAGATAAAGATTGGTTTAAAAACTCTACTGATTTACCGAAGTTTGAAAATCTAATTGAAGTGGAAGATGAACAACGTGAAAAATGGTTAGTTCTTGAGAATTATCCTGAATGGGCAGAGCCGAAAAAAATTGGAGAAGAAAGATGGAACTATCCCCATAAGAGATTTTGGACCCAGGTAAGAAGTTATATTGTTAATGAGAAAGATTTTCAGGTATTAAAAGATTGGGCAGTACAACAAGATTTTATGGGTAGATGGATGCCTGAAAGTAGTGATAGATATGAAATCTTTAGCAGAGAATACTACTGGTCACAGGCCCACCAATATTTTATGAATGAATATTATAATGGGCTCGAATGGCGTGATGTTATTGACCCTAATTCAAATCAACATATTGCAAAAGTAATTGTTCCTACTGAATCATTTTTGTGGGAAGAAGAATTTGATAAATCAAAAGAAGATGCTATCAGATTTCTAAAACCTTGTACAAATATTTATAGAGATATGAATCTAAAATATAGCAGAAAAGAAGGAGAATTTTTAAATAGCACTAATGAAGTCATTTGTTTTGATACTAGTGTTTATTATAATTCAAAGTCTCATTTATTAATAAGAAAGATTCCTTTCTTAAAATATTTACAAGAAAACAAGTTAACAATCATATGGACTGTATTAGGTGAGAAGCAAATAATTGGAGGGCATACAAACAATTATGACAGACTAGAGATAAATGGGGTGTTTCATTTAGAAGATGCTGAAATTACTGGAGGAATAAATACAAAGAGTACGTAGGGTCACATGGAGAATAGATAAAAATTAACTGGACTTGTAGATATATGTAACAGGAAATGTTGTTGCTGTGAATAAACAAAGCGATTGATTTAAGAATAATTTTTCTTAGAGCAATCGCTTTTTTCTGTGTCTATTTTCATTTAAATTCCTAAAATCTTTTTAAAATAGCGAATCAAGTGGGCATTATTTTCACTTTTATATATAGGGGGACTTAAGTAGTCCTATGAGAATAAAGAAAGCTTTGGTAAAAATCTAAAGGAGGAAGAATAGATGAAGGACATATTAGAATATAGCATTCAGCTTGCCATGCTCAGGCAATTATTAAGTGAAAAGCTAATAAACAATCAAGAATACTTTAAGATTAAAAAACTTCTTATGGAAAAATATAAGATTTCTTCAGATTTGACCTGCTAAATTTAACTAGTCGCGGTAAAATAGGATTGTATAGAGAAATACAAAAGTGAGGTGAGATTATGAAGAAGGTAGAAGTAATAAAAGGTGAAGGTCTTTTAAATGGTAGAAGAAATGGTGCAGAGATAAATTTAAAAAGAGTTGCAGCTTATTGTAGGGTAAGTACTGATAGTGAAGATCAGCTTCAGAGCTATCACTCTCAAGTAAAATACTATACAGATTTAATCAATGAAAATTCTGACTGGACCATGGCTGGAATTTATGCTGATGAAGTGCGCCCAGATTAGGGCTTTGTTTAAAGTAGAATTATGGAACTACACTGTAAGATAACGCAGTAGTCAACCTATCTTACTGCAAGGGGAAACCCAAGACAGGAACATAGCATGATAGGAAAGCAACAAGTTGGCTTAGGACAAAAGCCACGACTTATGCTGCAATGACAAGTGGATATGAGGATAAGATTGTATTTATCGAATGTGAGGTCTAAGCTATCATTGCGTAGGGTTTAAGGAAATGTCCTGTTACCTTAGCTGTAATATCTATATGTACCTTCGTCGCATATAGAGTTATCAATAAATTACAGAGCAGGCACGAGAACGTGTTATAACAGACTGAAAGCATATCCGACAATCCACACTTCCAAGAAACAAAGCTAAACTGGGGATTACCTAAACAAGTTTATTACTTGCATGGTAACAGAGTTTCCATAGTAGTCTGAGATGAGTAAGGCTCATTACATGGCGAAGGGAAACAGTTAATAAATTTCAAAATAAGAAAGTTGAAAGGCAGGAGAATCCTGAATGAAACCAACAGCTGATATTTTGGAGCGTATCTACAAAAACTCAAATGAACACAAAAATGGAGTATATACTCGCCTTTACCGTTATCTTTTAAGGGAAGATATTTATTACAGTGCATACCAAAAATTATATTCAAATAAAGGTGCATCAACTAAAGGTATTGATAATGATACTGCTGATGGATTTGGAGAGAAATATGTAGAAAGCTTGATTGAAGAATTAAGAAACAACACATATAGACCTAAACCAGTACGTAGAGAATATATCAAAAAACCAAATGGGAACATGCGACCTTTAGGAATACCATCATTTAGGGATAAGCTATTACAAGAAGTAATTCGCAGATTCTTAGAAGCTATATATGAACCCGTTTTCAGTGATTTCTCACATGGATTTAGACCTAATAGAAGTTGCCATACTGCATTAAAACAGACACTACCATATTTTAAAGGTACAAGATGGTTTGTGGAAGGTGATATAAAAGGTTGTTTTGATAATATTGACCATGAAAAACTCATTGAAATACTGCAAAGGAAAATTAAAGACAGTAAGTTCATAAACATAATTCGCAGTTTTCTAAAGACAGGCTACATTGAGGATTTCAGATACAATCAAACTTATTCTGGAACACCTCAAGGTGGAATTTTATCACCAATTCTAGCAAATATTTATTTAAATGAATTGGACAATAAAATCATGGAAATAAAGCAGACCTTTGATAAACCAGCAATAAGAAGTATAAATCCAGAGTATGACAAAATTAGGGGAAAGAGATATTGGTTACAAGTTAAACTTAAAAAAGCTACTGAAAAAGAAAAACCAGTATTAATTTCAAAAATCAATGAGTATAGTAAAGAACTTTTGAAAATCCCCTATAAGTCACAGACAGATAAAAATATCGCTTTTGTGAGATATGCTGATGATTGTGCGCCACGAAGGCGTGTCCAAGTAGCGTAGCTACTTGAGGACAGCTATGCTGTACAGATGATGGCGGTGGGCCCGCCGAAATCGCCATGCAGGTGGAGATTTCAAACTACCTTAAGGTGCTGTGGTCAAAAGCCATGGTATTGAGCGTTAAGGAAAAGGCAGTACCTAAACTGTCAAGTGCGTATTAAGAAGATGAACGAGCAAGTGAACCACTTACGAAAGTGTCGAAAGCGTAGAGATTCCATCAAAACCAGGGGGTTGTCGTTAATCTGGGATAAGTCTAGGGGAAACCTGTTTACTGCCTAGATGGTGGGCGGCACAAAGGTGGCATGAACTTAATACAGGCGTCTGTATGGAACGTGGGAACCCACGGGCTGATGTTAAGGGAGTATATCAAGTGGAAGAACCGCAAGATAAGAGTACCAATGCAGTCATGGGGGCAGATTGGGTTGTAGTAGTGAAGAAGTTCCTGTAATGGGAATGGAGCGAAGAACCTGAGTTATCCAGTTTTAAGAATAAGTCAACTTTGAAAGAAGGAGGAGCTTATGCAAGAAACAAAGCCATATAATATTTCAAAATGGAAAGTAAAAGAAGCCTATGAAAAGGTGAAGGCAAACAAGGGAACATATGGAGTTGATGAACAATCAATCCAAGATTTTGAGGAGAATTTGAACAATAACCTATACAAAATATGGAATAGAATGTCATCAGGAAGTTACTTCCCCAAACCTGTAAAAGCAGTAGCAATACCTAAGAAAAATGGAGGAACCCGTATCTTAGGAATACCAACAGTAGAAGATAGGATTGCACAGATGGTGGCTAAAATGTACTTTGAGCCATGTGTAGAACCGATATTTTATGAAGATTCTTATGGATATAGACCAAATAAATCGGCAATACAAGCAATAGAAAAGACAAGAACAAGATGCTGGAGAAAAGATTGGGTATTAGAATTTGATATCAAAGGATTATTTGATAATATCAGGCATGATTATCTAATGGAATTAGTAAAAAGACATACAAAAGATGACTGGATAATCCTATACATTAAGAGATGGTTAACAGCACCATTTCAAATGGAAGATGGAGAAGTAATACCAAGAATATCGGGGACACCTCAAGGAGGTGTCATAAGTCCAGTACTTGCAAATCTATTCTTGCATTATACCTTTGATGATTTTATGGTAAAACAGTTTCCAACAATACCGTGGGAAAGATATGCTGATGATGGAGTAGCACATTGTACATCTTTAAAGCAAGCAAAATATCTACAGAGAAGGTTAGAGGAAAGGTTTAGGCAATGTGGGCTGGAACTAAACCTAGAGAAAACTAAGATAGTGTACTGTAAAGATGATGATCGTAAAGGGAATTATACAAACATATCTTTTGATTTTCTAGGATACACATTTAGACCAAGACATTCTAGCAGTAAATATGGAAAATTCTTTACAAATTTTCTTCCAGCTATATCTGAAAAGGCAAAGAAAACAATTCGTAAAGAAGTAAAAGGGTGGAAGCTACAGTTAAAAGTCGATAAAGACCTATGGGATATATCAAAGATGTTTAACAAGAAAATACAGGGATGGATTAACTATTATTCACATTTCTATAAATCGGAAATGTATGAAGTGCTACGATATATTAACAGTTGCTTAATTAAATGGGTTCGTAGAAAGTACAAGAAACGAAAACACAGACGAAAAGCTGAATATTGGTTAGGTAGCATTGCTAAGAGAGATATAAAGTTATTTGCTCACTGGAAATTAGGGATATTACCAACGGCTGGATAATGGGAGCCGTATGAGCTGAGAGGTTCACGTACGGTTCTGAGAGGGACTTAAGGGGAGGGTCCTTAGGTCTACTCGCTTTATAATAGCTGTAAGAGGAGATAAAGAAGATTGTATAAAAATAAAAGAGCAATTAAGACAATTCCTAAATGATGAATTAAAGCTTACATTAAGTGATGAAAAGACCCTGATTACCCATAGCAGTGAAAAGGTCAGATTTTTAGGATATGATATTTCGGTTAGACGTAATCAACAAATATCAACCAATTCATCAGGACACAAGAAACGTCAATTAAATGGTACTGTTGAATTATTAGTTCCCTTAGAAAAGATAGAAAAGTTCATGTTTGACAAAGGAATTATCAGACAAACCAAAGCCAAAAAATTTCACCCAATACACAGAAAGGGTTGGCTGTACTTACCAGACCATGAAATCTTAGAGAGGTACAATGCAGAAATTCGTGGCATACTCAATTATTACCGCCTTGCTATAAATTTCAATAAACTCAATTATTTTCAATATTTGATGGAATACAGTTGCCTTGCAACTTTAGCAGGAAAATATAATTCATCTATCAGAAAAATAATTGACAAACATAAAAATGGTAAAGGTTGGTCAATAAAATATAAAACAGAAAAGGGTATGACTCGAGAAAAGAAAATTGTAAAGCTTAAAGACTGTAAAGGTTTCTGTGATGATAACATAGTTAGGCACATTTATTCAGTAAATACCAACGCTACCATTAGAGCAAGACTGCAAGCAGGTGTTTGTGAACTCTGTGGTAGTAGAGGAAAGTCTAATTATGAAGTCCACCACGTTTCTAGTGTAAAGGAACTAGAAGGCAATAAGCTTTGGGAACAGATAATGAAAGTGAAGAACAGGAAAACATTAGTGGTATGTGACGAGTGTCATAAGACAATTCATAGTTAATTTGAGCTTTAAAAGATATGTTAATTATTAACGGAGAGCCGTATACGTCGAGAGGTGTACGTACGGTTCGGAGGCGAGGGACTTTGTACCCTTAGCCTATGCTATTACTGGCACTCAAGTAGATAAAAGACTTGATTTCCAAAGGCTAATAAATGATTGTATGAATGGAGATATAGATATGGTAATCACTAAATCTATATCTAGATTTGCTAGAAATACTTTAGATACACTAAAATATGTGAGACGCTTAAAGGAAATGAATGTAGCAGTATTTTTTGAGGAAGAAAATATTAATACATTAACTATGGATGGTGAATTACTTTTAGTTATACTTAGCTCTGTTGCCCAGCAAGAAGTTGAAAATATTTCGGCTAATGTAAAAAAAGGTTTGAAGATGAAAATGCAGAGAGGAGAGCTGGTTGGTTTTCATGGATGTTTAGGTTATGATTATGATAAAGAAAGTAAAACTATCTCAATAAATGAAGATGAAGTCGAGGTAGTGAGATATATATTTAAGAGATACTTAGAAGGGGCAGGGGGAAGTGTTATATGCAGGGAGTTAGAAAACCTTGGCTACAGGTCTCCTAGAAGCTCTAGTAAGTGGTCAGCCACCACTGTACTGGGAATTATAAAGAATGAAAAATATAAAGGAGATCTTTTAATGGGAAAGACCTTTACTCTAGATCCTATTACTAAAAGAAGACTGGAGAACTTTGGTGAAGAAGATAAATTTCATATAAAAGACCACCATGAACCAATTATAAGTGAAGAGGACTTTGATAAAGCCCAAGCTATTAGACTTAGAAGGGCTAAGAATAGGAACACTGTAGGCTCAAAGAATGGTAAAAGAGACAAATTCAGTAGGGAATATGCTTTTTTCCTGCCTATTAGAATATGGCTTCTGTGGTTCAAATTTATCTAGAAGATCCTGGCATAGTAACTCCCAATACAAGAAGACTATCTGGCAATGTGTAACTGGAACTAAGAAGGGTAAAAAGTTCTGTCCTGACTCTAAGGGTATAGAGGAAATAGCAATAGAGAAAGCCTTTCTAGAGAGCTATAGGCAGCTTACCTCAAATAATAAGGATATCGTAGACAAGTTCTTAGAATTAATAGAATCGACTTTGAAGGATAATACACTGGAGAAAAATATCAAGAAATTAGAAAGAGAAATATCTAAGATTACAAACAAACAAAACTCTTTAGTTGACTTAAGATTAGAAGAAAAAATAGAGTAAAAGTTATATGAAGAAAAGTATATAGATCTTCAGAAGGAGTATTCAGAAAAGAATAAGGAAAAGGAAAACTTAGAATATAACCTAGAAAATAACAATGAAATAAAAAACAGGATGAAAACCTTTAAGACCATGCTTGAAAGAAAAGAAGTCTTAAAAGAATTTGATAGGTATGTGTTTGAAAGTATTGTAGACAAGGTAATTGTTGGAGAAGTAGATGAAAAGGGTAATGTAGATCCATATAAGCTAACCTTTGTATATAAGACGGGCTTTAAGGACGATTTAGATGGAGAGAGGTTTAAGACATTCAGGGAAAATGCTAGTTCTAAAAATAAAAGAATAGGGAAAGACTCTGCTGAATTGTCTACCTATACTAGTAACCACGTAAATAAATTATCTTCCCATAGTAGTGATGACCCAGGTAGAACCAGTTGTAACTGTACCTAAAGAACTTTCAAAAAAATTTACTGAAGAGTTTGGGATAGAGGTTTCATATAGAGCACAAGAACTTTCCGTTCAAGCATTAGCTGACAGTATTAATCTATATGGAGGATATCGTGAGTATTCTAATGGAAAGATGTGGCTCGGATGTCCACTCGTAATACATAGAAGATGTCTAGACTCTATGTTTTCAATTTTCAACTAAATATTATACAAAAACAGTTGCTTAGGTAGGCATAAATGATTTAAGTTATGAAAAGTTTGATCTGTATAATTGTAAAACGAGATTAAATTTATTAAAGCCATCAAAATTAATAAAAAGCTATATTGGAATAAATGATATAGATTTCGTTGGATAGCATAAAACTTTTTTAGATGAACAAAAAATACCGGAGAGTATGCTTGGAAAAGAATTTGATAAAATTAAAGCTGAAGAGAAAAAAGAGCTTGATGGATATAAGCAACAAAAGCTAAAAAACATCTTTAATGTTGAAGTAAAATGTAAGCAATTATAGAAGTTCTTATTATCTGTATATTACTTGAAACTAAAAGATTTTCCAACAACATATTTACTACCAAGGGGGTACTAGATACTTACGACATCATTATTATAGATTATATCAAATTCCATTGACACTAGTGATTATTGGAC
Source organism: Clostridiisalibacter paucivorans DSM 22131 (assembly GCF_000620125.1). Taxonomy (NCBI): domain Bacteria; kingdom Bacillati; phylum Bacillota; class Tissierellia; order Tissierellales; family Thermohalobacteraceae; genus Clostridiisalibacter; species Clostridiisalibacter paucivorans. Next base: position 23,268 of record NZ_JHVL01000053.1, read on the forward strand.
AATATTTGGTGTTAATCGGGATTATATTATTTACTATTTGGATTAATACAGATTTACATCCTAATCTATATAGGGATATGTTTTTATCATTTATAATTCTATATATTATAGGTGTTACTATTTATTATTCAGACGTGCCAATGGAAGTAAAAAATGCTAGTCAAATATTAAAAATATAAAGAAGAAAGGAAATTAGATATGGGGAAAAAAGTTACTGGGTGGGATTATTTTTCTTTAGGAATGGCTGCATTTGCTGGATTAGGGCTAGAAGTGTTATATGCTTTTTTATTAGAACCGATGATATATGGAGTAACAATGCAGGACTGGAATATAAGTCAGACAATTACTCATTGGATTATAACCTGTATTTCTTGGGGGATAGTAGGTTATTTACTCATTCTTGCATCTAAAAAGAAGTATCAGTTTGATATTTTTGAAACAGCAGATAAGATGGCAAAATGGCAATGGGTATCTGTGATACTTTGTGTTGTGATAGCATTAGTTGCAAGTTACATAGATTGGAAAGGATTTAAGATTATCAGAGAGTTTCAGAGTAAAGGGCTATTATTATTCATTTTTCAGTATATATATTATGCCTTTGAAACAGTGTTATTTATGCTTATTATAATTTTTACTCAGAAGGCATTTGAGGTATGGTATAAAAGAAAAAACATACCATATGGAGGGATAATCTGTGGAATTACATGGGGATTAGCTCATGCATTTACAAAAGGTAGCATATGGATTGGATTACAAGGAATTGTCTTGGGAGTTTTGCTAGGAGTAACTTATTTATTAGTAAATAGAGACATAAAGAAGACATATATAGCATTGTTTATTATGTTTGCATTATAGTTGATTGATATAGGGCAAGTTTCTACTTTATGTTTCAAATAATGATTAAGTACAAAAATATTAGGGAGGAATTAATTAAAATGGAAATGTATAAAAAATTGTGTACCCAATTTTATGATATTGATAAACCTATGCCACCAAAATCTTTCTTTAGTTTTTATATGAAATATATAAGTAAAAAAGCTGAACCAATTTTAGAACCTATGTGTGGGTCGGGGCGTTTTTTAATTCCAATATTAGAAAAGAATTTTGATATTGACGGGGTTGATGCATCTTCAGATATGATTGATGCATGTAAAAGTAAAATGTCTATAAAGGGTTTAAGTACAAACTTATATAAACAGTTTCTAGACGAACTTGATTTACCTAGACAATATGGTCTTGTATTTATTCCTGAGGGGTCTTTAGGTTTGATTATAGAAGAAGCTTTGCTACTTAATAGTTTAAAAAAGATTTACAAACATATGGTCTCTGGGGGGAGATTTTTGACTGAACTCGAAACTCCTTATGCAAAACCAAAAGAAATTGGAAAAGTTACTGCAACATTCAGAGAAAGAAGTGATGGGTCTAAAATTGTGCTAAGTAGGTTTTGTGATTCTTATAATGAGAATAAAAAGGTATCTACAAGTATAAACAAATATGAACTCTTTAAAAATGGAGAATTAATTGAAACGGAATTAGAAGAATTTAAAGTACGTTATTTTGATATAGATGAATTCAGAAATATACTTAAAGGTATTGGTTTTAAAGATATAAAAGTGTTTAGACTATACGAAAGAGTACAACCATCAACAGATGAGCCTGGGGTAATATTTGAGTGTAGGAAACCTTGATATTGATAAGCGGCTTAATCCCAATTTGTTTGATATAATAATATTTATTTACTTTATAGAAATAACATATTTAAGAATTGACAATATCAATAATTGATATAAAGATGAGGTGATAGTATTGGCAAAAAAGGCTCTTGATGGGTTAACAGAAAGTATGTTTTATGTACTTGCAAGATTTTAAGAATGAAGTGTCTATTGGAGAGCTTGAAATTTGTATCGCAGTGCGTACCTAGAAAAAGTAGATATGTTATAAATAAAAGGGGCTGTTTCAAAATATAGTTCCTAAATAAAAGAAAAAGAGCTAAAAAATCTATTGATTTTTCAGCTCTTTTTTAGTATGTTTTATCTGATATGAAATCACATACTAAAATTAATAATAAAACAAAAATCAAAAAAATGCAACTATCTTTTAGTTTTGATTTAACTAATAATTTTGATATGGATGACGAGGTTTTCTTGGTGCACAATATTATTGAGGAGATGAATTTAAATTTTTTAACCAGTGCCTACTCTCATAAAGGTAGAAAGCCAGTTGTAGAACCACGTACTATGTTAAAAATATTAGTTTTTGCAT
>NZ_JHVL01000054.1 GCF_000620125.1 Clostridiisalibacter paucivorans DSM 22131
CAAATAAGCAAATGACTAACTATCAAGTATAACCCTTCGCATCAAAATAATGAGATGAATAAATTTTAAAAATTCTGAAAAACATCAAATGTGACTACACAAGATAAATAACAACCTTAGAGAGAATTAATCAATAAACTAGTTCTCTCTAAATTTATATTTAAAATATAAAAATAGCTTTAAATACCAAACAAAAACTATAATTTACACACGACCCTGCATATGGGGAACATGCTATAATAATGACACGAGCAGAAGCTTCTGATAAATCAATAGGTTTGAAGTTTTATCCTAAAATATTATTGAAGCTATAATTACAAATGTTATTTGTCTAATGATATAATAGATTTATAGTTAAATAAATTAAGGATGTTGATTATGATGACTTCTAGCGTTATTTCAATTAAAACAATAAAAGAAAAAATGATTCCAATATTAAAGAGTTACCCAGTAGATAAGGCAGTATTACTTGGTTCATCTGTAAAGGATAAAGCTATTTATGGCAGTGACATAGATTTATATATTGATACAAAAAAGTAGTGAAAGAAATGAATGAAAACATTAAAAAATCCTAAGCTAATTCTTTATTATCATTAGCTATTGGAAGATATATATTAAATGGTAGCCCCTTGCTTTTGGCGAAGGGGAGGTAAAAGGAGGATTAAAAACGTGATTAATTACAAGAAACCTAAACTTTGGGTGGCGTTAGTTTCGATTATTTTCTTAATAGTGGTTTCTATTACCCTGATATCAAATTCTAATAAATCTATAGACAATACATCTCTAAATATAGCTGATTTTTATGGAGAATACACATTTGATGAAGTAGTATATATGCCCAAATCCCCTGCAATAAGTGAAGAACAATATCAAAATGACTTAAAAGCAGTAACAGAAACTTTCACAGGTGTAGAGTTTTCAATAGAAGAGAGTTATTTCTATGAAACTTCAGGAACGTTTGGAGAAAATCCATCAGAAGGTTTTGAATTTATCACCATAAAGGACTACGGTGATAAATATTATGATGACTTAGCCAGAGAAAATCTTGAGAATTTTGAGGGTTTGAGTTCTATATTTGACTATGATGACATTAAAAAAGAATTAGGTGTCAATGAAATCAAGCACTATACTATGTATGTAGAAGATGGGATTTTGTCAAATCCTATGTTTTATATAACAAAAGATAATATTTTTGTTTCCATGGAAACTATATTCTTTGGAGAAACAGAAGACGATTTAAAGGGATATACTCATTATTTATTGAAACTTAAAGAAAATTAACGGTGGCTTCTACTTTAGAAATATGATATTTAAAATTAAACAATTTTAATGAAGGAAATTATATAGTTTTAAGTTATATAGAAGATATTTTAGAGTGTTAGTTAGACATAATTCATAGAATGCGTTGTTAAATAGTTTGAAAGGAAGGAAATAGGGTCAGGCTTTACTATTTACTAAAAATTATATAGTTAAAATAATAAAAGCTTTAAAAGAGTAAAGGTGATACTATGGCAAGAAAACCTAGAATACATTATGTACGAGCACTATATCATATAATAACTAGAGGAAATAACAGACAAAATGTATTTGAAGGAGAAAATGAAAAAGAAGAATATTTAAAAATTGTAAAGAGGTATAAAGAGAGATATGGATTCAAATTATATTCATATTGTATTATGGACAATCATGCTCATTTACTTATAGAAGTAGAAAAGGCAAAGGCACCTTTAAGTTAAATAATACAAGGCATACAACAACTGTATATCCAAAGATATAACAAAGCAAAGAAGAGCTTCATATCAGAAGTTATTTGGTTATAGCAAAATTAAAGGATATAAAATAATGATTTTTAATAAGTATTAGTATTTTATTTTTAGACTTTAAATTTTATTTAAGAGGGAGTGTTTATCTATGAAGAGTAAATCTTGGTTTAAATATTTGATTTATGCGCTTTTTATTTTTGGTTTAATTTTTTTAGATGGATACATAGCAAGACAACAAGCTATGTATCAAAAGGAAACTTTTAATCTAAGTGTTGCTTACTCGGTAATATCCATGATTATTAAGATGAGCATAGGTTTAATTTTAGGTCTGGAATATATAATCAATGAAAATAAAAAGGAGGGGAATTGGAAAATAAATCTACCTAAGCTAATATTATTGGTAATTCCTTTTTTGTATTTTTCAATTACTTATTTCTTTTATGACTCCAATCAAGCATTAACATATCCTATGTTTTTATTTATGAAAAATAGTTTTGGATTTGTTTATATTTCACAGTTAATACTCGGTTTTTTTATTATTACAAGTTTTTACAAAAATAAAATTAAAAAGTAAGTAGAAATATTTCTACTTACTTTTTAATTTTTATCTTTCGCCTGGACTCCAACCTGGTGCATTATTAATGCCAAGAAACCCTGTAGAATATTCCCAAGATCTACTACTAACTGATCTTTGTAAGGTCAATATAACTCCAAAACCACACTGTCCGTTTGCAATTTCATCATAATAGTAGTTTCTAGGAGAAGTAAAACTTCTAGTATAAGTTGTTCCTGTTCTTGGAGTTAAAATGTTGATATTTCTAGAATACGAATCACTCGCATGTTTTTTTCCTGTATCAGTATTATAAACTGTTCCCCATACTTGTTGTACAATTTTAGCATTACTTACTCTAACACCTGAATTAGTACTAATTATTTTAACCTGGGAAGTATTGGGTCGCATACCTGAAGTTGGATAACTAATTTTATCATAATTAAGTTTGATTAAATAATATACACTATAGGTACTATCACTATCTTCTTCAGAAGAACTACCAAGAGGTTTTATTTCATTATTAATTTTAAATACATCTTCCTTGAAAACAAAAGCTTCATAATTTTTTATGCCTTTAAACTCATTTTTAAGTACAGATGTAGTTTTATATTTGCTTTCTATTAATTCCACTTCCCGATGATCAATGTCAGTATTTGCGTCTATTATATTTTCAACGGCAAAACTTTCAAAATCAGGATCATCTGCAACTCCCTTTAAAGAATTTTGATATGCATTTAACTCATCTGATTTTAATGATTTAAGAAAAACTTTTTCTTCTCCTGAATAATCATACTTATCTTTGTTTAAGAGTTTTGTTTCTGCGTGCGCAGAATTACCTAAAGTTGATAAAATAATTAAAAATGTCATTAAAAATGCCAATCCTTTTTTAATCATAAGATCACTCCTTTTTATTTTTAAAATACTTAAAACTTGGACATATATATTTTATAGTAAATTTTCAATTATATGGTAACACAAACCATTATATGAGTCAACTTTTTTATATGACTCGATAGTGTTAAGTTACTGTAGGTTTTTATAAAATAGAGATTTCCCACATCATTATGAAATTAAGCTCCACTCATAGATTTATTAATTGTTTTTTGCATATTTTGTTTACTCAATTTACTTAATCTTAATTTCTTTTGTTCTTCTTTTTGCTTGTTAATGATTAAATCATATACATCTCCACCATTAGCTTTAAATACTCTAAGTCTAGACATTTGATCTACACCTATATTGCTCCATGCACGTGGTCTAGAGCTTAGCCTATCGGCTAATATATGACTTATATGACCTTCAGCACTACAACCTATATAATCCTTATTATACTGATTTTTTATACCTTCACATTGGTTCATTATATATCTTCTAGAATCTTTTATTGCATTTATTTTTGTTTCTAACTTAGTTCCTTCAATGATAACTCCAAATAAATCAAGTACACTTTTTTTATCTAATTTGTTTATATAATACCACATAATAGGTGTTGTATAAGGTAAGTGAGCTGTGGCTATCTTTATATATTTAGATAAATGAAATCTATCTAGTACAAAGATACTTCCTTTAATCCATCCTACACTATCCTTTATCCACTTAGCTCTATCTCCTGATAAATAGATTTTCTTTATTTTTTCCAGATTGAAGTGCTACATGATCCTCATCAGCTTCAATATATAAAGTTTTAACTACTTTCTTTTTTGAGTGATATTAACACTATTATTTGCTATATCTCCTAACTCTCTAATAGTATTCATGACTGTTTGATTAGTTAGATAAATAGAGTCAACAGTTATTTGACCACTTTTTCTATGAGAAGATTCTATAGCTTCATCCACAAGCTTCGCTTTTAAAGAGGAATCTAATCTATCATGTATATCTATTCCCAATCTTTGATCTGATAAATATTTATATTCACCAGTTTTCTTATTCTTATAGTAGGTTCTTTTATAATTAACTTCACCGAATATTGTAGCTATATTTTTTTTGTCTGCTTTTCTCTGAACAGTTGATTTTTCTTTTCTTAAATTATCCTGTTTTACTAAACAATCCATTGTTTTCAACGTTTTTTGTACTATCTGTATACCTATATCATTAAGCATTTTTTCAGTATTTAAGATGAATTCCGATATATCTTTATGATTTGCCAAAGTATTAATTAAATTTTCTTTTGTTTCATTGATGATTTTTGTGAAATTTCATGTATAATAGTTTCCAAGAGAGTTCCTCCTTTGATGTTGGTTTTGGCACTTACATCATAACATATGGAGGAACTCTCTTTTTTATTTTTTGAAATTTTACCTACAATATTTTTACTCTAAGTAGATATGGAATTGTTTATGAAATCAGTAATAGAACGATTATTTTATGGAGAAATTGATTCATTTGAGAGTTTTAGATGGACAGATGAATATAAGATGGTTACCAAGGAATTTACTACTAAGGAAGAAGAATTAATAAAATTATTAAGTGAAGCTGATCGTGAAATATATGATAAGCTAATGGATGTAAAATTGCATTGTTTTGTAGTTGAAGCAAAAATACATTTTTCATATGGGTTAAAATTAGGTTTTAAACTTGCTAATGAGATTTTGGAAAAGAAAAAGGTCTAGTAGTCAGTATTCAAATTATCAGTGAAAGATTGGAAAAAATATGATATAATAGCATTGCGTGTGGCTAGAGTTTTTTGCTTGTGTTTCGCAAGTATTGATAAAAAGGTTGGGAATATTCGCAACTTTCTGGCTGTACTATTTTACCACGTAATACATGTTGTGCATAATGAGTAGCCACACGCAAAGGATGGTTAATATGAATAGATTTTATAATATAAAAAATCGTAGAGAATTAGCGTCTTTTTTAGGAATACCTCTTAAAAAGTTAACATATATATTATATAAAAAAGGCGTTGACTACTACTATGAGACATTTGAAGTGCCAAAGAGAAATAGCGGAGCAAGAATTATTAATGCTCCCAGTGGAGACTTGAAAACTTTACAAAAAAAATTATCAAAAATTTTATACGAACATCAAATAATACATATTCAAAATCATAAAATTAAAAATAAAATTTCTCATGGATTTGAAAAAGAGAAAGGTATTATAACAAATGCAGAAATACATAGAAATAAACGTTTTGTAATGAATGTAGATATTAAAGATTTTTTTGAGAGCTTTCATTTTGGAAGAGTAAAAGGATTTTTTAATAAGAGTAAAGCGTTTAATATGTCTGAGGAAGTTGCAATTATTATTGCTCAAATAACATGTTTTAATGGGAAACTTCCGCAGGGTGCGCCTACATCACCTATTATAACAAATTTAATATGTAATATTTTAGATATGCGCATATTGTCAATTTGTAAAGAATATAAGTTAGACTATTCACGATATGCAGATGACTTAACCTTTTCTACAAATGATAAGCATTTTATCAAAAATAAAAATGGTTTTTATGATAACTTAAAGAGAGAAATTCAAGGTTTTGGATTGTTAATAAATGAAAAAAAAACAAGAATAGAATATAAAGATTCAAGGCAAGTAGTGACAGGTTTAACTGTTAATAAGAAAATTAGTGTCAAAAGAGAGTATTATAAAAATACAAGAGCAATGGCAGACAAATTATATAGAACAGGAGAATTTACAATAGGAGAAAAAGCGGGCACTATACGACAGTTAGAGGGCATATTTTCTTTTATTAACCAGATTGATTATTTTAATAATAAAAAAGATAATAATAAAAAACATAACGTAAATAATCTAAACTCAAGAGAACGAGAATATCAAAAATTTTTGTTTTATAGATATTTTTTATCAAATTCAAAACCACTTATTGTGACTGAAGGAAAAACGGATGTTATGTATATTAAAGCTGCATTAAAAAAACATTATAAAGAATATCCAAATCTTATAGAAAAACACAGAGATGAGTTTGAATTCAAAATTTCATTTTTGAATAGAACTAAAAGACTGAGATTTCTAATGGGAATACAAATAGATGGAGCAGATACATTTTTGAATATCTACAATTTTTATACGGGGAAGAATAATTTCAACAATTATTTTAAGTATTTCAACGATAAATATAAAATTACCCCCTCAAATCCAGTTATATTAATATTTGATAATGAACAAAAAGAGAAAAATAAACCACTATATAAATTCAAAAAGGCAGTAAAAATGAATACTATAGACTTATCTTCAGAAATTATTGCAAATTTGTTTTTATTAACTGTTCCTTTATGCAATAATAAAGAAGAGTGTGAAATTGAAGATTTATTTGATGAAAAAGCTCTTAATCATAAAATTGGTGGTAAAAAATTTTCAAGAAAGAATGAAAATAATAAAAAGTATTATGGTAAAGCAGATTTTGCAAAATATATATATAAAAATTATAAAGATATAGATTTTTCTAATTTTAAACTAATGTTAGATGAATTAAACTTGGTTGTTAATAATCACAATAATAACAGTTCTTTGTCAACAGTTGGAGTGTGATTCGATAGAATTATGCTCCATTATTAGATATGCCGAAGAAAATAGTTCATTTAAAAATGAAGATATTCAAAGGCTTATTAATCTAAAAAGTTCCAGAGTTTGAGAAATCTTTTCTGAATTATGTAAAGAAGAATTATTTAAAAAACATGGAAAAGGCAAAGGGACATATTATACTAGAGAAGTATAATATAATTTTATATAAGTGTGATATTATTTTGATATCAAAAATCCCACATAAATGCTACTAAAACTAAACAAATAAGTTTAACTTATATTTTGACTTATCGAGTGGGAGTAAGACTACAACTTAATTTGAAGATGGAATGATTAGGGTACGTCTGGAATAATATGACAAGTCCCTTATAATGGGTATAAATAGTTGTTTTGAAGTACACCCCAAAAGTTAGACAAAACTTTTAGGGTGTACTTTTGATATGTTTAAATATGATGAAAAAGTGAAGTTCCCAATTAATTATGGAGAATATTCCTTGATTGTTTAATTTAAATTTTGCTATATAAGAAGGAGTAGATACAATATATATTTATATGATAGAATGACACTAGATATCTAAGAAAGAAAAAGTATGGAGTTGATTATGACTTTTTAATATGATAATTCATGGAAAATTCAGGAAAATACGTTGAATTTCAGAATACAACATTAGAAGATGTGATTGAATACATTTTCTCAAAATCATAGAAATATATAGTATAAATTAGGAGGTAAAAAATATGCTAACAGGAGAAATTAAAAATAAAGTAGATAAGATTTGGGAAACCTTTTGGACAGGGGGAATTACCAATCCATTAACAGTAATAGAACAGTTTACATATTTAATATTTATAAAATCATTAGATGATAAACAAATGCAAAGTGAAAAGGAAGCGAGTATACTAGGAGTAAAACCCAAAATTATATTTGATAAAAATCATGAAGATTTAAGATGGCACAATTTCAAGGAATTTGAAGCTGAGAGAATGTATGATACTGTAGCCAATAAAGTTTTTCCATTTATAAAAAGCCTAAATGGAAATTCAGGTTCATCCTTTGCCAAATATATGGGAGATGCAATATTTGTTATACCAACGCCTATAATGTTACAAAAAATCGTAACTGGAATAGATGGTTTAGTGTTGGAAGGAGATGTAAAGGGAGATCTTTATGAATATCTATTATCTAAACTTTCTACATCAGGAACTAATGGTCAATTTAGAACACCTAGACATATAATAAAAATGATGGTTGAACTGGTTAAGCCAACACCATCAGATATAATAATTGACCCTGCTTGTGGTACTTCGGGATTTTTGATAGGGGCTAGTGAATATCTAAAAAATAACCATGGTGATTTATTTAATTCTGAAGAATTAAAACACCATTATCAAAATACAATGTTTCATGGGAATGATATGGATAGTACAATGCTTAGAATAGGTACTATGAATATGGTATTACATGATGTAGAAAATCCTCAAATTTCCTATAGAGACTCCCTTTCTAAAGGGAATACAGATAGAGAAAGGTATACATTAGTATTAGCCAATCCACCTTTTAAAGGATCACTAGATGCAGAATCAGTAGCAGAAGATTTGCTTAGGATTTCTAATACTAAAAGAACAGAAATATTATTTTTATCATTGATGCTTAGAATACTTAAAAATGGTGGTAGATGTGCAGTTATAGTTCCAGATGGAGTACTGTTCGGAAGCACAAAAGCCCATAAATCTATAAGAGAAAAAATAGTGGAAAAGAATAAATTAGAAGCAGTTATATCTATGCCAAGTGGAGTATTTAAGCCCTATGCAGGAGTAAGTACAGCCATACTCATATTTACAAAAACAAGTATAGGTGGAACAGATAATGTATGGTTCTATGATATGGAAGCAGATGGCTATAGCTTAGATGATAAGAGAGAGAAGATAGAAAATAGTGATATTGAAGATATTATAAAGAGATATCATAATATAGAAAATGAAAATACGAGAGAAAGAACAGAAAAATCTTTCCTAGTACCAAAACTAGAAATAGCAGAAAATAATTATGATTTATCCATAAATAGATATAAAGAAATAGAATATGAAGAAATAGAATATGAAGCACCAGAAAAGATAATAGAAAAGATAAGAGAATTAGAAAAAGAAGTATATGTTGGATTAGATAAGATAGAGAAGTTGGTGAAGTAGAATGAAATGGAAAAGTATAAAACTTGAAGACTTAATATGCAAGCCGATTTCAGGCGAATGGGGAAAACAAATAACTAATAAACAAGATGAAAATATAGTAAAAGTGATAAGAACCGCAAACTTTACAAATAAAGGGGTCGTAGATTATGAGGACATTGTTCTAAGAAATATTGATACTAAAAAGGTAAAGCAAAAAAAACTTTTATATGGAGATATTTTAGTAGAAAAATCGGGAGGAACTGATAAGTATCCAGTAGGAAGAGTAGTTTTTTATGACAAAAATGATGAGATTTATTTAAGTAATAATTTTACTACTATTTTTAGAGTAAAGAAAGATAAAATTTACAATAGATTTTTATTTTATTATTTATTTTATAATTATAATCGTGGTGGAATGATTAAATATTATAATAAAACAACAGGAATACAAAATTTAAAAGTTAATCATTTAATAAAAGAATTACAAATTCCAGTTCCACCACTGAACATACAAAAACAAATTGTAGAAATATTAGATGAAGCACAAAAATTAATAGACAATAGAAAAAAGGAGATAAAACTTTTCGATGATTTAATAGAATCTATATTCTACGATATGTTTGGAGACCCAGTTAAGAATGATAAGGGATGGGAAGTCAGGAAATTGGGAGATAGTACTGAAATAATAACTGGAAATACTCCCTCTAGAAAAAATCAAGAAAATTATGGAAATTATATAGAATGGATAAAATCTGACAATATAAATACACCATATATGTATTTAACTGAGGCAGAAGAGTATCTATCAGAAAAAGGAAAAGAAATAGGAAGAACGGCAGATAATGGTAGTATTTTGATGACATGTATTGCTGGCAGTATTAAATGTATTGGGAATGTAGCTATAGCAGATAGGAAGGTGGCTTTTAATCAACAAATAAATGCAATAATTCCATTAAAATATAAGTTATATTTTTTATATGTATTATTTATAACAACGAAAGAATATATTCAAAATAACTCTACATCATCAATGAAAGGAATGATAAGTAAAGGAAATTTATCAAAATTAGAGTTTATCATCCCCCCACTACAATTACAAAACCAATTTGCAGAAAAAGTACAAACTATAGAAAAACAAAAAGCATTATTAGAGGAATCACTTAAACTAATGGAAGACAACTATAAATCCTTAATGCAAAGGGCATTTAAAGGAGAGTTATTTTAATCAGGAGGTGAAACTATGGTTTCTAATTTTGAATATCTAAAAAAGGAAAAGAAATATAACAAATTTGTAGATGCTTGCATTGAAGCAGAAAGACTTATGAATGTATCCTATTCTGCTACGGCTACTTTTGCAAGAAGAGCTTTAGAATTAGCAGTTAAATGGGTTTATGCTAATGATGGGGAATTAAAAGTTCCCTATCAAGACAATTTAGCTTCATTAATATATAATTATGAATTTAAATCCTTAGTAGAGCCAGAAATGATAGATTTACTTTCCTATATACATAAATTAGGTAATAAAGCAGTTCATACAACTATGGCAGTTAGAAGAGAAGAGGCTGTTTTATCACTAAGGAATTTATTTGCATTTACATCTTGGATAGACTATTGTTATTCAGAAGAATTTGAGGAAAGAGAATTTAATGAAAACTTATTAGGGGATAACAATAGATTTAAAAAGACTGTTCAAGAGAAAGATGAATTATTTGAAATACTAAGTCAAAAAGATAGAAGATTAGAAGAAGTTGTTCAAGAGAATAAAAAACTTAGAAGTCAAAACGAATCTAAAAGAAGAGAGAATCAAAGAAATAGAAATTATAAAGTGGATGAAATATCAGAGTTTGAAACTAGAAAAATGTACATTAATCTAAATCTAGAATTAAATGGTTGGGAAATAGGTAGGGATTGCTTAGAAGAAGTAGAAGTTAAAAACATGGATAACTCTTCTGGAATAGGTTTTGTTGATTATGTATTATATGGAAACGATGGAAATCCATTGGCACTAGTTGAAGCTAAAAAAACCAGCGTTAGTCCAAGAATTGGAAAGGTACAAGCTAAAATGTATGCAGAAGCCTTAGAAGCAGAAACAGGTGTAAGACCTATAATCTTCTATACTAATGGAATAGATTATTATATCTGGGATGATACAGACTATCCTGAGAGAAAACTTTCTGGAATTTATAGTAAGAAGGATTTAGAATCACTAAATTTTAAAAAGAAAAATAAGGAATCTTTAAAAAATCTTGATATAAGGGATGAAATAACTAATAGACCTTATCAAAAAGAAGCCATAACTAGGGTCTTAGAAGCCTATGAAACTGGACATAGAAAAGCTTTACTTGTAATGGCTACAGGTAGTGGTAAGACTAGGACAGCAGCCTCTATAGTAGATATATTAACAAGGAGAAATTGGGTCAAAAATATATTATTTTTAGCAGATAGAACAGCCTTAGTAAAGCAGGCTAAACAAAGCTTTAATGAGCATTTACAAAATTTATCTCTTTGTAATTTACTTAATAATAAAGATGATATAAATAGTAGAATGATATTTTCTACTTATCCAACTATGATGAATGCTATTGATGAAGTTAGAAATAAAGACGGAAAGAAAATGTTTACTAATGGGCATTTTGACTTAATAATAGTAGATGAAAGTCATAGAAGTATTTATAAGAAGTATCAAGATATATTTGATTATTTTGATGCTAATTTATTAGGACTTACAGCAACACCTGTAGATGAAATAGATAGAAATACTTATAGAGTATTTGAATTAGAAGATAATAATCCTACCTTTGCCTATGAATTAGAACAGGCTATAGAAGATGGATACTTAGTAGATTATGGACAACCTAAAGTTTATGACTTGAAGCTCATGAAAGATGGAATTAAATATAGTGAGTTATCAGAAGAAGAAAAAGAACAATTTGAAATGACTTTTGATGATTTTGAAGATATATCTAGTGAAGAGTTAAATAGAAGTTTATTTAATAAAGATACTGTAGATATAGTAATTCAAGAACTTATGGAAAAAGGAATCAAAGTTGAAGGTGGAGACAAATTAGGTAAGACTATTATATTTGCAGCCAATCAAAGGCATGCAGATTTTATAGTAGAGAGATTTGATGCTTTATATCCAGAATACAAAGGACATTTTGCACAGGCTGTATATCACAATATAAATTATGTGGATAATGTAATAGATAGCTTTAAAGATAAAGACTCATATCCACAAATAGCAGTTTCAGTAGATATGCTAGATACAGGCATAGATGTGCCAGAATTAGTAAATTTAGTATTTTTTAAAAAGGTAAGATCTAAAGCTAAATTTTGGCAGATGATAGGTAGAGGAACTAGACTTTGTGAAGGTCTTTTTGGACCAGGTATTGATAAAGAGAAATTTTTGATATTTGATTACTATAAAAACTTTGAGTTCTTTGAAATTAATAAAAAAGGAAAAGAAAACAATATTCAAAGATCCTTAACAGAAAATATATTTAATATAAAAGTTGATATAATAAAAGCTTTAGAGCACTTAGATTATCAAGAACCTGATTTAATAGAACATAGAAATAGGTTAATAGATAATATCTTAGAAGATATATCTAATATAAACAGACAGAGATTTAATGCAAATATGAGAATTCATCTAATAGACAAATACTCCAATAAAGAAACTTTTAAAACTTTAAGTGAAAAGGACGTTTTAACTTTAAAAGAAGAAATATCTCCATTAATTATTTCTATAGATGAAGATGAATTAGCTAAGAGATTTGATTATTTAATGTATACTATAGAGTTTGCATATTTAGAAAAAAGACCAATGAATAGACCCAAAAGTAGGGTAGTAAGTACTGCAGAAAAGCTAGAAACTAAAGGTACTATATCCCAAATAAGGGATAATGAAGAAATAATAGATAAAATCCAAACAGAAGAGTTTTGGGAAGAAGCTAATCTTTTTGACTATGAATTAGTTAGAAAAGCTCTAAGAGATTTAATTAAATTAATTGATAAAGAAAATAGAAAAATATATTATACAGATTTTAAGGATGAAATAGTTGAAGTAAAAGAAGGGGAAGCTATTTATAATGTCAATGATTTAGGAAACTATAGAAAAAGAGTAGAACATTATTTAAAAGAATATGAAGATAATTTACCCATATATAAACTAAAAAATAATGAAGAATTAACTCAGAGTGATATTGAATATTTTGAGAAAATACTTTGGCAAGAAATAGGAAGTAAAGAAGAATATCAGCAAACCTATGGAGATCAACAACTATTAAAATTAGTTGCAAGTATAACAGGTATGGAAAGACAAGCAGCAGAAAAAGAGTTTTCTAAGTTTCTAAATGATGAAAACCTAAATTCAGACCAGATAGATTTTGTAAATAGTATAGTAGATTATATAGTTAAAAATGGCAGCATAGAAAGAGAAGTATTGCAAGAATATCCATTCAATAAAAAGGGTGGAGTAGTAAATTTATTTAAAGATAGGATAGATGTAGTTAAAGATATAGTATCTGTTATTGATAGAGTGAATGATAGGTTGAGTGTGTAATTTTCAAGTTCAGGTTAGTGTTAAGTTGGAATTATATAAAAAATGGAATATTTTAATATTATTTTCAAGGAGTGATATAATAACTAACATTATAAATGGAGATATTAAATTAGAAACTACAGATAAAATAGGATTAAAGGTTAGTTGCAATATTATATCAGGATTGTCGGAAAGGATACCAAATCATTTTGTAGCATTTAATAAACTTATTAAAAATGCATATGATGAAGAATCAGTAGATATAAGAATCTCGACAGACAAAAGAATCATTTTGGTTATAGATGATGGACAAGCTATATTAAATAAGATAGTCTCTTTTTTCGTTCTTTTATAGCGTTATACATTTATAATTATTAAAGTGTAATAGGCTTGTTAATTGTAAGAGTTGAAAATATTAAGTCAATAAAAATAGAAGGTTTATTTTTATATATTTTATGAATTAACTAAAAACATATTCAAACTTAGAAGACTTATTAGTGAATATTAAATATAGATATTCTAATTGCTAAAGATATAGACTATAGTTAGTCAAATAATGCTACTTGTTTTTTTAATTTTGAGTTTATTAGGTAAGAAAGTTATTAATTATAATTATATTGATATATTCAAATAACAATCTTTGAGTATTCTATAACTATAGTGTCTAAAGTTAATAACTAAAATATAAAGACTAAATTTATATGAATAAAGTGGGGATTTTATGAATTTAGAATTTTATTTAGAGGATCAAATTAATAAATTAATAGGATATAATGGAGATAAAACTTCAAGATATGAAGAACTTTACGGTTTTATAAATAATGAGAATTTAAAAACTTTATTTGCTAAAATTCATGAGAATTTAAATTCGTTATTTAAGTTTTTGTATGAAAAGTCTCGTTCTAATGGGCATTACAATGCTAATGAAAGTAGAGAATTAATAGCTATAATAAGTCAATTAAAAAATATGAAATATTACTTGAAAGGTACGAAGTTTTCTTTTTCTATAAATCAAGACTATGATAAGTTATTAATTGTATGTGATGAATTTTTATTAGAATCTGGAGGAAGTCCAATACCTAAAAAACTTCCCCAAATTAGAGTTATTGAATATGATCCTATTTTTCAGTTGAATCAAGTAATTGAAGTTCCCAATAAAAAGGATACATATAAATATGCTTTAAAATTCATCGGAGGGGGATCTTATGCCAAAGTCTTTAAGTATAAAGATGAGTTTTACAATAAGAATGTTGTTATAAAAAGAGCAAAAAGTGATTTAGATATAAAAGAATTAGAACGTTTTGAAAATGAATTTAAAGTAATGAAAGAATTGAAATCACCGTATGTTGTTGAAGTTTTTAGATATGATAAAGATAAAAATGAGTACTATATGGAATGTGGTGATATGACATTAGGGAAATATATAGAAAAAAATAATAGTAAACTAACAATAGGACAAAGAAAAGGAATGTTAAATCAAATTTTCAGGGGAATAGATTATGTTCATAGAAAAGAATTTTTACATAGGGATATTAGCTATTCAAATATCTTGCTCTTTTTTTATGACGATGCAATAGTTGTAAAATTATCGGATTTTGGTTTAGTAAAAATTCCAGATAGTGGATTAACTAGTTTAAATAGTGATTTTAAAGGAAGCCTTAATGATCCAAAATTGAAGCTGATTGGATTTAAAAATTATTCAATTGAACATGAAACATATGCTTTGACACAACTGGCTGTTTTTTTAATGACTGGAAAAAAGAATATATCTAATATAAATGACCCCAAAATTAAAGCTTTTATTAGTCGTGGATTAAGCTCGAATTTAAAAGAAAGGTATCAGAGTGTTAATGATTTAAAAAAAGCTTGTGATATAGCATTTCAAAATAATATTTAAGTAGATAGTTACATAGGCTATCATTCATAAAATATAATAAAAATATATTTTCTATTTTTATTGGATTAACTGCTTTAAGATATAATCTTATGGATTAAATCCATGTTGTCTAATAGCTTTTTGCTATCATTATTAAGCTTATATATTATAGATTTATTTTTTAAATATTTTTAATAACGTATGGATAAAGACTATGTATATAATTTTTTTGTAAAGATGTTATTGATCTTTTCAATAGATATAAAAATTTAGAAATTAAGGATATTAAGTATCAACTATATAAATATGGCAGACATGAATTCTAAATGAGATTAATAGAGAAGAAGTTATGAATGACATAATTAATTGAATTAGTTTACATGCTGATGGTTATTGGAGATGATTTAGATGCAAAAGAGATTTATAGATAAGAAAGAAGAATACAATAATTTATATAAATCTTTAGAAAAAAAGTATAATATAATTAGCAATATTAGATTTTTTCTAATGGCATTAATTATTTACTTTGGATATAGGATATACAATAATTTTGGAAAAATGTTTTTAGCATTGGAAATAATAGCCGTGATTTTATTTTTAATCTTAGTAGTATATCATCAAAAGATAAGAATAGAAAGAAAACGGGCTAAGATTTTAGAGGATATAAATGGGAGATATATATCTAGAATAGATGGAACTTGGACAGAGTTTCAAGATACAGGAAAAGAGTTTATAGATACGAGTCATGATTATTCAAATGATTTAGATATAGTAGGAAAAAATTCTATTTTTCAACTATTAAACATTACAAATACCCATACTGGAAGAAAAATATTTATCAATAATCTTTTAAAACCACATAAAGACAAGGAAAAGATCTATTTGAAACAAGAGGCTATTAAAGAATTAAGTGGAAAGTTAGATCTAGTACAGGAAATAGAGTATCTAACTTATAAAAACAAAAAAGACTTAAAAGATCCAGAGACCCTTATAAAATATGCAGAGTCGAAGGAAAATTTATTTAAAAGTAAATTTATAAAAAACTTAATTAGATTTATGCCTGTTTTAGTTTTAGGTATAAATATATCTGGGATTATCTCTGGAAGTCTTTTTATAATTAATATAGGTGTGGGTGTATTAATATTTCAGGTTTTAATATGGATATTGAGTATGTTTAGAAATAGTAAAATATTAGAAACTGTAAATTATTTAAAATATAATCTAGATACATATTTAGAAGTGTTAAAACTACTAGAAAAAGAGGATTTTTCTAGTAAAGAATTAATAAGGATTAAAGGAACTATGTTTCCTCAAGGACAGTCGTCTATAGAGGCTATAAAAGAATTAGATAAGATTACACAGATAATTAATATTCGTTCAGGTGGAATTTCTAACTTGATTTTAAATGCATTATTCCTTTGGGATTATCAGTGTATATTTCTGCTTGAAAAGTGGAAAGAAAAATATGGAGAGAGGGTTAAGGATTGGATTGAAGCCATAGGAGAAATAGAAAGCCTAATTAGTTTTTCAGTTTTAAACAATATAAACTCTCATATAGTATTACCTAAAATAGCAGATGGAAAATCTAAAATAATAGCTGAAGAACTAGGTCATCCATTAATAAATATGGAAGATAGGATAGACAATGATATTGAATTAGATAATGAGATATTTATTATAACTGGTTCCAATATGTCAGGAAAGACTACTTTTTTAAGGACGATAGGTATAAACCTTGTATTAGCTTATAATGGAGCAGGAGTTTGTGCCAAATCTATGGAGATTTCTCTATTAGATATAATTACCTCTATGAGGATTGTGGATGATTTAAAGGGTGGCATATCCACTTTTTATGCAGAAATACTTCGTATTAAAAGTATTATAGATAGGGCAGAGACCCAGGATAATATGATATTTTTAATAGATGAAATATTTACTGGTACAAATTCAGTAGATAGAATCTTAGGTGCTAAAAATGTTATAGGAAATTTAAATAAAGATAATATTATAGGAATGATAACTACTCATGATTTAGAACTTTGTGCATTAGATTCAAGGGAAAGAATAAAAAACTTTTATTTTGAAGATAAATATGATGGTAAAACTATTAAATTTGATTATAAGATAAAATCAGGGAAATCAACATCGACTAATGCAAAAAATTTAATGAATTTAGCAGGAATAAAAATAATAGAGGACAAATAGTGGGACGGTTATTTTGTCTGACTAATCAATTCACTATCTACAGGAGAAAATACATATGAATTTCCAATAGTAATGCGGGTTTCAATATTGTGGGATTATTTATTTGGAGAATGATGATAAAGCCCTTATAATAGCTAAAAATAGCTGCTTTGAAGTGCACATCAAAAGTTAGACAAAACTTTTGGGGGTGCACTTTTAATATATTTAAATATGATGAAAAAATGAAGTTTCCAATTAATTACCAAGAATATTCTTTGCTAATATAATTTTTAAAATTTAAAAAATAAATAAAACTATTTTTGAACTTATTACGAATATAATAATAGATAGCTAAAAGATTTTAAAACACGAGAATAGATGGTGAGAAATGGACAGGGATAAAAAACTAATAAAGAGAATAAAAAAGAAATTAGATAAAGATGCAGCTAATGAACTCATTTCTATATATTACAAAGAAATATATACCTATGTATATAAGCAAACTATAGATAAAGAATTATCCATGGATTTAACCCAGGAAATCTTTATAAGTATATTAAAATCCATATATAACTACGATGAAAAGAGGTCTTCTTTTAGAACTTGGCTGTACAGAATAGCCACTTATCGTTTAGTAGATTACTATCGTTCTAAAAATTATAAATATAATAGTACGATAGTCTCTATTGATAATGTTGATATATACGATAATGAAGATATTGAGATTGCAGTAGAAAATAAAGAAGATGTAGAGAGGATAATTAATATGGTAAATAGGATGGACACTGTATCACAACAGATATTTAGATTAAAGATATTTTCTGATTATACATTTTCACAGATATCCGATGTGCTGGAGGCACCAGAATCTACAGTTAAGACAAGGTATTATTCAATGCTTAGGAAGATTAGAGAGGATTTCAAGGAGGGGTAATATGAAAGTGGATATGCCAAATGAAAAAGAAATAAAGGTTGAAATAGACAATATTATAGCACAGGGCATAGGAGAGAGAGAATCATTCCATTCTTATTTAAAAAATATGTATAGACAAATAGGAATTAGATATTTATTTCGTGATGGGCTAGAGATTATCTTTACCATATTGTTAGTATCTTCTATTCTGCTCTTGACAATTAAAGATAGCAATATATATTATATGGAAAATATGAAAGATATATATGTCTATTTATTTATAATTTCCCCCATATTATATCTATCAATGTCTATTTTAAATTTTATTAATACAAAACAGAATAAGACTTATGAGATAGAAATGACATGTAAATATAACATATATCAAATATCAGCTTTTAGAATGCTTGTATTTAGCATGATATGTATTGTTTTTAACTTTTCATCTATATATATAGTTTCCTATTTTTATGAAGATATAAATTATTTAAAGGCTTTTATAATCTCAATAGCAGGACTATTTTTGTTTTCCACAATTTTTCTATTTACATTAATTAGAATTAAAAATAGATTTATAAAGTATTTTACTGTTTTAGGTTGGATAGTGTTTAATTTAGTATTATATATATTTAAAGTAGACTTTTACATTCAATTATTGAATAGTATATCCACATATACATGGTTTGTAGTGGCTATTGGATCTATACTTGCATATATAAAAAATCTTAGAACACTTATTATATTTAGAAATAAGGAAGGAATGATTTAAATGTTGATAATAAATAATGTAAGTAAAAGTTATGGTAAGATTTCAGTTCTTGAAGACATAAATATTGAATTTACAAATGGGATATATGGTTTATTGGCACCAAATGGAGCAGGTAAGACTACTTTAATTAAGATGTTGACTACCTTGCTTTTTCCAGATAAAGGAGAGATACTTTATAATGGTAAGGACATATTTTCTATGGGGGATGAATACAGGGATATATTAGGTTATTTGCCTCAACAGTTTGGATATTATAAAAACTATAGCCCTAGAAGATTTCTTCATTATTTATCTGCATTGAAAGGAATAGATAGAAATAAGGCAAAAGGGAAAATAGATGAACTTTTAAAATTAGTTGGTCTAAAAAATGTTGCAGATAAAAAGATGAGAAAATTTTCAGGGGGGATGATCCAGAGAGTTGGAATAGCCCAAGCTATGCTTAATAATCCTAAGATTCTTATACTAGATGAGCCTACAGCTGGATTAGATCCAAAGGAGAGGGTACGATTTAGAAATTTATTGGCAGAGTTATCTAGAGATAGAATTGTTATTCTTTCTACTCATATTGTCTCCGATATAGAGTCAATAGCTAATGAAGTAATTATGATAAAAGATTGTCAAATTTTATATAAAGATACTTTGAAAAATATATGTAAAATTCTTGATGGAATGATATATGAAGCCACAATTGCATTTGGGCAAGTTTCAAATTTTAGGGATAAGTATTTTCCATTATCGGAGAAACAAGAAGATGATAAGATGAAAATCAAATTTATATCTGAAGAGAAGCTAGATGATGCTTGGAATTCAGTAAATCCAAGTATTGAAGATGTATTTCTTTATGTATATAAAGATGAAGTAATAAAAGAGGGATAAATATAATGGATATAAGGATAAATGAATTAAAAAAAGTTATAACTTCTCCAATTATTATAGGACTTTTAGTATTATTTATAGTTTTTAACTTTGTTATAATATTTCAAAATTCATACTTCAAAGATGATTTAAAGGTCTTAACTAAAATTGTAGATAAATTTGGCTATAAAATAGATGATGAAATGGAAGTTAGATTTGGAGAGTATTATGACCAAGAATTAAAAAAACTAAATAGAATTGTGAATGAAAAAGAGTCTAAAAACTATAATAGTGTATCAAAATTTTATAAAGACAATCCCTATGGCATTGAAGATATTTATGATAAAGAAGAAATGAGATTTATTAGAGAATTGGAGATATTAGAAGCCTATTACTATAAAATTGGAGAAATAGATGAAGTCTATTCAAAGATTGATATTATGGAAAAGGCAGAATATGAAATAACAAAATATAGACTTAGTGGAAAGGCGGCTGATACAGTAAGAAATCAATATAAGAACTTCAGTAATAGATTCCACCAATTAATTAACAATAAAGAGCATAAAAATCTATTTTTCATAGGACAAGTTCATAGAATGCATTCTTTATTATTTAGAAGTTTATTCAAGGCTATTATATTTGAAATAATAATATTAGTAGTTCTTATTACAGCCTATCTAGTAAACTATGAATTTGATAACAATACAGAAGCTATAGCCTATACAACAAAAAGAGGAAGAAATCTCATCTTAGATAAGCTATATATAGCCATAGTTTCAAATATATTAACGGCTACAATTATCTTAATTACTAGTTTAGGATTGTATTTTATGATTTTTAACTATTCAGGACTTTGGAATGTTCCTATAAGCAGTTATTTTAACGCTGAATATAATTTTCCATATATGTCCTGGTGGCATATGTCATTTATACAATACTTAATTTCCAGTATAGGACTTATTTATGCTAGCATATTACTTTTTACTGGGATCACCTTTATTATAGCAACAGATATAAAAAATACCTATATTGTATTTTTTGTTTTTGCTATAATATTTGGGCTATTTTTAATTGTTCCTAACATAGCGCCTAGAAATAGCAATACAGTTTTTCTGGGTGGATTCACACCGTTTTTTTTAATTATGAATCCTTTTGTATGGTTTATGGAAAGTGGTGCTTTTACAACTTTTAAATATTATGAATTAACTACAGTGGGTATATGGTTAGTATTATTATTAATCTTTGGTAGTGTAGCAGTTAAAAAATTTAAAAAGCAAGATATATAGAAAGGTGAGTTGAATGAGGATTATTATAAATGAATTAAAGAAAATATTTAATATAAAGTTTATCATATTGCTAGTTTTAATAAATATTATTATGTATTTTCTCTTTATTGAATTTGAGATAACAAATTTCCCAAATGGTAGACCAGCTTTAGATATTTACAATATGCTTGTAGAAATGGAAGATAGTTATGGTGAATTTATGGATGGGGAAGAATTTGATGATTTTAAAGTAAAATATGAAGAGGTTAAAAGAGAAGCTGATAAGTATATTCAATCTAGAGAGGATTTTAAAAGAGCAGGTATAAATAATTATGATGAATTTGCTAGTATAGACATAACAAATAAAGAACTGGATAGACTTCATGATGATGTATTTTTTGAGAAGGAAATAGATGTTTTTTGGGAACTGCCTTGGAGAGAGGAGTATATACGAGTTTATGAAAATAGAAAAGAAATAATGATGGAAAAGTCATCAAATGAGAAACAAGAAACAAGAATTAAAGACATATTAGAAAATGACATAGAGACCTCAGTTTTTTCCGATGTAATATTTTTTAATTATAATAATTTAATAAAGCCTGTAGTTACAACTATATTACTAAGTGTAATGTTTATGATAACACCCATATATTTAATAGACAATAAAAACAGGATAAATTATCTTCAATATACATCTAAAATAGGAAGGAAAATATTTAAGAAGAAGATAATTGCAGGACTCTTGGCATCTTTTATAGTGGTAACTATACAGTTTATATGTTTTTTTAGCCTATATGCTACAAATAATACATTTATGTTTCTTAATTCCAATATAAACTCGATATATAATACTATTATTTCTTGGTATGATTTAACATTTATTCAATATATATCGTTATCAATAATAGGAACTTATATATTGGCTTTTGTATTTACCTTGACGTCCATGTTGGTTTCTACTATGGGTCAAAACTATATAACTGTAATTGGTATTCAATTACCTATAGCATTATTTACTTTTATGGTATTATTAAAGCATTTGATATATTATATGACAAGTATCAGATATCCAAAATATTTTTTAGGTTTATCTTATATAATATTAATACTTATTAGCACTATATATATGATAATAAGGTGGAGAAGAGAGAAAAAGATAGATATTGTATACTAATTTATTTAAAAAATAAAGTGATAAATTGTATGGTAATTGATGAATTTTCTATAGGTGCATCTTCAGTTTTCAAAATGAGCAATCCTTCTTTAATTATATAATTAATATTTGGCTGAATAATTCCATTTATAAAAAGATGTTGATAAGAGGTTTTTTCAGGGTCAAGAACTCCTTTACTACCATATATAGTTAATTCGTCAGCATTTGTATAAATTTTTTTCTCAGTACTAAGAGTATTGTATTGATAAATATCTGTTTTTAAAAGTTGATTATTTTTATCTTTTATTACTAAATATTGAAGAATAATTGGTACTCTTTTATTTGGAATGTCTGCTGTTGTCAATGTCAAAAGACCTTCTTGTACTACATAGTTGATTTTAGGTTGCAGTACACCATTAATAAAAAGATTAAACCAAGAAACTTTATTTGGGTTAGGTATGCCCTTATCACCATATATAGTCAATTCATCAGTATTTGTAAAGTCTTTTTTAATTCCATCTGAAATGGTATTATACTGAGAATTTTCTACATTGATAGTTTTATCTATAATATCAAATGAACCAGTGACTTCGGCTGCAAATATGACAGTGGTACCTGAATTTAATATTCCTATATCCCAGAAAATCTGATCGTCTTTTTGAGATGTAGTACCTTGGGTAATACTAAGGATATTAATATTATCTAAATTATCTAAAAGCAACGTATCTGTCATGACAATATTGCTAACTGAATCATACCCGTCATTGACTACCCGAATTTCTATTTGCCACGTATTTAACTCACCTTCATTGACTTCTAAAGGCCCTGATGTAATATATTTTTCAATAGTCAAATTACCAGATGCAGTTACATACTCCTCCTCAGAATGTAATTGAGACAAAGTTATATCCTTGGTGCTGGATTTATTTTGCGTTGGATAAAAGTCAGGGAACTTTCTAGACTTGAAGTCATCATAAATAAACTTTTCCGTATATTTTTCACATAGTGGAGGTTCTGGACAAAATCCAAAGCTAGGTATTAATAGTTGCACCTTTCCTATGCTTTTAATAATAATAAATGTGCCTACTGCAAAACTTAATTGATTATTTACTATAGCAGGTTTTGATAAAAGCTTTGAACTAGTTTCTACTAGAATTTCAAAATCAAATTCATCTCTTGTTTGCGGCATAAACATAACGATATCCTTATATATATCTGGAAGATAACCTTCTATTATATTTCTATTTTTAGTTGTTACTTCAAAAGGTATTCTCAAACAAAATCGAACTCTTCTGAAATTTGGCTTACCATCTATATTAGTTATTATTAAGGTGTTCTCTATAATAAATCCCGGTTTGAATACAATACTTTCAAAGATATTATTGTCAATATCTACAGTGACATTTTTAAAACATTTTCTCTGTTGATATTGAGAATAAACTTTGTCAGCAATAATACAGCTGCTCTTTAAATCTATAAAGTCCATAACTTTGATTGTTTTTCCAGAAACAATATTGGATTTTATATAACCTGATGAGCTATTACCAGTAGATAAAGCTCTACCGATACAACGGATACCTGCAGCCCTAAAATAACCTTTTATTTCAAAATTTGCAGTAGCAGATTCCCCTATATTTAATGTACCTATATCCCAATCAATGATACTGTCACTTATAATAATATTACCTTGTGATGGAGGAAAATCTATAGTTTTTAATATGACATCTAAAAGAAGAGTATCTGTTACAGAAATATCATTAACTGATACAGTTTCTTATGATATAATGGATGCAATGACTATGCCAAATGGATTTGTTAGAAACAAAAAATATAGTCATACTACTTATACTAGATATATTTGTTCTTATGATTCAGGACATAAACTACTAACTGTAAAATCTAATACTAATTTAACGGTTTATCAATTGGGATTTGAAGACATAGAAAAAAAGATAAAAGACAAGCTTTTTTCTTAGATACAGATTTTATTGTAGAAAAGTTAAAATAGATGAAATTATAAAATACAACGATAGACACAGAGTATAAAATAATTGAATATTTTTAGGTAAAAGTGGCAGGAACGCTTTGGAATAAAGCAATTATTGTAGTGGAGAGTTGCGAAGCATCAAATTTAATTGTATATTTGTAATTTAATGTTCAACTAATTTAAATTTATAAGGAGTGATTTTATGAAAAAATCAATTATTTTATTGATTATTGTATTATCATTTTCACTGATAGGATGTAGTAAAACTGAAGTAACAGATTCTGAAAATGAAA
>NZ_JHVL01000055.1 GCF_000620125.1 Clostridiisalibacter paucivorans DSM 22131
GCTATAGCATTGGGACACCCAATAGGTGCATCAGGAGCTAGAATATTGGTAACACTATTACATGAAATGGTAAAAAGAGATTCAAAATTAGGATTGGCAACACTTTGTATAGGTGGAGGTCAAGGTACTTCAATTATAGTTGAGAGATAAATGGGGTTATTATTAAATGCGGTACCTTTTATATAGCTGGTACCGCATTTTTAAAGATTTGAAGTATAAATAAGGAGGTAGGGAATATGGATAAGAGGATTACTATTGATGAGGCCATTGACCATATTAAGGATGGTATGACTATAATGGTTGGTGGATTCCTAGGGTGTGGAAGCCCTCACAAGCTAATAGATGGATTAGCTGACAAGGGTGTGAAGGATTTAACTATCATAGCAAATGATACTGCTTTTGTTGACTATGGTGTAGGTAAGTTGGTAGTCAATAAACAGGTAAAGAAGGTTATAGCTTCCCACATAGGTACCAACAAAGAGACTGGAAGACAGATGAATGAAGGAGAAACAGAGGTAGAGCTTGTACCCCAGGGAACTCTTGCAGAAAGGATTCGTTCAGGCGGATCAGGACTTGGCGGCTTCCTTACTCCAACAGGTGTTGGAACTATAGTCGAAGAAGGCAAAGAAAAGATGGATATAGATGGTAAAACATATATACTTGAATTGCCATTGAAGGCAGATATTGCATTAATTGGAGGCTCCAAAGTAGATAAAAAGGGAAATGTATATTATAATAAATCTACTAAGAACTTCAATACAGTTATGGCTACAGCAGCAGATGTAGTAATAGTTGAGGCAGAAGAATTAGTGGAGATAGGAGATATAAATCCTAGCGATGTAATGACTCCTTCAGTATATGTTGACTATATAGTAGGGGGTGGAAAATAATGAACGTAAAAGAGCTTATAGCCAAAAGAGTTGCCAAGGAATTAAAGGACGGAGATGTGGTAAACCTAGGTATAGGACTTCCTACTATGGTAGCTAATTATATTCCAGAGGGAATGGATGTGACATTTCAATCGGAGAATGGGTTTGTAGGATTGGGACCAGCACCAGAGGAAGGAAAAGAAGACAAGGATTTAGTAAATGCAGGGGGATTACCAGTAACAATAAAGGCTGGAGGCGCATTTTTTGACAGTGCAGAGTCCTTTGGAATAATAAGAGGAGGACATGTGGATGCCACAGTATTAGGAGCGTTACAGGTAGATGAAAAAGGAAATTTGGCCAACTGGATGATACCAGGAAAAATGGTACCAGGAATGGGAGGAGCCATGGACTTGGTAGTAGGAGCAAAGAAGGTTATAGTGGCCATGACCCATACAGCTAAAGGGAATCCTAAGATATTAAAAGAGTGCAAACTGCCTTTAACAGCTGCGGGACAGGTAGATATGATAATAACAGAAATGGGAGTAATGGAAGTAACAGATAAGGGATTATTGTTAACAGAGATAGGACCTGGAGTTACAGTGGAAGATATAAAGGCTGCTACAGAGGCAGAAATCATTATTGATGATAATCTAAAAGAAATGGAAATATAAATATATTATATATAAGACAAGGGGAGTAAATAATACCCTTGTCTTATATATAATGGGAAAAGTTTGTTTGTTAAAAAACATTTAATCAAATCGAGATTAAGTATACAGTATATTTATAGAAAATATTGAGAAATTAGAATATTTCTATTATAATATATATAAATATTGAAATGAATAAATAGATTGTTGATACTTTATTTAACCTAAAATATAGGTAATATAGACATATGTGGAATTAAGATTAATAAATTTGTAATACGCATAAAAATAAGGTAAAATTTAATAAATATCCTGTATATTGGGGTATAAACTAAAATAAATATACTTTTCGTATCTATTTTAAATTTGATTAATAGATTTTATAGTGATAAAGTGGAGTGGTAGTATGGGCAAAAATAATAGAGTAAGTATTCTAGAAAACTTAGCGTTAGTAACTCAAATAGGGGTTTCTATGGCTACCCCGATAATAGCAGGAATATTTATTGGTAATTTGATTGACAAAAAATTGAATACAGGTATATTATTTTTAATAATATTGACTATTGTAGGAGTAATAATTTCATTTAGAACACTTTTTAAAATTACTACGAGAGGAATAAAGAAAAAATAATTATGTATTAGTTTAATTTTTTTGTCTTCTTAGTATATTTTTAGTGACTATGTTTACAGCATGATATTTATGGGTATATAGATACGTAATGCCTATATAAATAGCGTAGTTGAGGATGTGATGTTTTGGGAGCTACTGATGACATATTTAAAAGTATAGTAAAGAAGCTTCTGATAACGGACTTAATTTTATTTCTAGTATTTTTTATATTTACAGAAAACCCAAAACAGTGGATATTAGGTCTTTTATTTAGCAGTATTTTCAGTGTACTTAATTTTAGACTATTGGCAATTAGTATAGAAAAGTCAGTGACGATGAAGCCTACAAAAGCCACTATATATGCAGTATCCACATATATAATAAGATATGCATTGACGGGACTTATTGTAGTAATTGGATTTAAAGCAGAATATTTAAACCCACTTGCTGTTATAATTGGATTATTATTAATAAAAGCTGTTATAATAGTTGATAATACAAGAAAGAAGTAGTACTTTTTTTAAATAGCGATAGATAAGTGGATTATGAAGTTTTTAATCATATTCGTATCCATTTTCTAAATAAATTTTACATATCAAAAGGAAAGGAGGTTCAAAATGGGTTTTACTGGGCATTATGTTTTTTCTATTCCAGAATCAATTCCTATAATAGGAGGAGCCCAAGTTTCAAATAGTGTAACTACTACATGGATCATAATGGCATTTCTGGTGATATTTTCTATAATTACTACAAGAAATTTTCAAAAGATACCTAGTGGTATGCAAAACTTCATAGAAATGGTAGTAGATGGAATAAATGGTCTTACTAAGACAACTATGGGCCCAGATAAAATGAAATTTGCATCTTATATGGGGACGTTGACCCTTTATTTGGCTATTGCAAATTTAATAGGTTTATTAGGAGTTAGACCTCCTACCGCAGATTTAAATACTACATTTGCATTATCTATAATGACCTTTATAATGATTCAAGGTTTTGGTATAAGGTCAAATGGATTATGGAAGTACTTAAAGGGTATGGCAGAACCATTTATATTTATGTTACCCCTAAATGTTATAGGAGAATTAGCCAACCCTGTATCATTAGCCTTTCGTCTTTTTGGTAATATTTTAGGTGGGGTAATTATAATGTACTTACTCTATCAAGTTGCACCAATATTAGTTCCAGTAGTTCCCCATATGTATTTTGATTTGTTTTCGGGGATAATACAAACTTTTATATTTGTAATGCTTACAATGGTATTTATATCTATGGCAATGGACGATTAGCATTGTGAATAATTTGGTAAAAACATGTAAACACAGTGGTATGACAGATGGAAAGATAAATTATATATGATGTATTGATTATATTATTAAACTTTAGATATTGTATATCCATTTGTCTATTTAAAAAGGTTTTTTAAAATTCGAAGGGAGGAAATTTATAATGGATTCAATTACAGGAAAAGATTTGATTTTAGCAGCATCAGCAATAGGAGCAGGTTTAGCAGCGATAGCAGGGATAGGCCCTGGAATAGGACAGGGGTTTGCAGCAGGTAAAGGTGCAGAAGCAGTTGGAAGACAACCTGAGGCACAAGGTGATGTTATAAGAACTATGTTACTTGGTGCAGCTGTTGCAGAGACAACAGGTATCTATGGTTTAATAATTGCATTAATCCTATTATTCGTTAAACCACTTATATAATTGAGGAGGAGATGGAGGACCATCTCCTATTTATCGAAAAATTACTATAATAATAGTTTATATTATATTTGTTTGACTTATTCCTTTTGGAAGGAGGCTAAGATATGAATAACGCAACACCCTTAGTGGGGTTAGATGTTAATTTTTTCTTTCAGATAGCAAATACTTTAGTATTATTCTTACTTTTAAGACATTTTCTATTTAAACCAGTTACTGAGTTTATGACAAATAGAACTGAAGGAATAAAGGATAAGATAGAAGATGCAGATAGAAAAAATAATGAAGCAGAGACTTTGAGAAAACAATATGAAGCTAAAATCGCTGATATAAATAAAGAGGGAGAGGCGATTTTGAATGATTATAGAAATAAGGCAGAAGCTAGAAGAGAAGAAATAATAAAAGATGCTCAATTAGAAGCACAGAGGATTATGGATAGAACCAATGTAGAAATAGAGAGAACCAAGAGAAAGGCCTTAGAAGATCTCAAAGAAGAAGTAGTAGATATGACATTACTTGCTACAACGAAATTTGTAGACAAGGAACTTGATAAAGATAATCATGAAAAGCTCATCAATGAATTTATAGAAGAGATGAGGGTTGAACAATGGAAGAACTAGTAGCTAAAAGATATGGAGAGGCATTTTTTGAGCTTTCTAAGGAGAATAATTCAATAGATGAATTATATAATGACTTTCAGGGTTTTATAGAAAGTATAAATTTGGAGCAAAGATTTAAGGCATTATTATCTTCTCCTAAACTTAACGCCGAAGAAAAAAAGGACATGATAAAGACTATCTATGAAGGGAAAATCAGTGACACATTATTGGGATTCATGTATCTACTTATAGATAAGCAGAGAATAAATAGTGTTGAAAATATATTTAATGAATATAAAAAACTGGTGGAAATAGAGAGAAATTTGGTTAAAGCCCAGGTCTTTACTGTAGTTAAAATGAAAGATAATGAGCTAAATAAACTTAAAAATATGCTTGAACAGAAATTTGATAAAAAAGTACAACTTAAAAATATAATTGATGAAAGCATAATTGGAGGAGTAATGCTCAGAATTGGTGATAAGGTTATAGATGGAAGTCTTAAGAATAGAATAGAATCTTTAAGAGAAGATTTGTTGAATCTTAAAGTAATATAGATAGGGGTGAAGAATGGCATGAACCTTAGACCTGAAGAAATTAGTCTGGTTATAAAGGAACAGATAAAAAGATATGAAAACAAATTAGATGTAGTAGATGTTGGAACTGTTATCCAGGTTGGTGATGGAATTGCCAGGGTCCATGGACTGGAAAAGTGTATGGCAGGTGAATTATTGGAATTTACCGATGGAGTATATGGTATGGCACTAAACTTGGAAGAAGATAATGTAGGCTGTGTACTTCTTGGCTCTGACAAAAATATAAAAGAGGGCGATGTAGTAAAGAGAACAGAAAGAATAGTTGAAGTGCCAGTTGGAGATGCAATGATAGGAAGAGTTGTAAACGCTTTAGGGCAGCCTATAGATGGAAAGGGACCTGTAGATACTGATAAATATAGGCCTGTAGAGGCTAAGGCCCAAGGAGTTATAACTAGAGAATCTGTTAATGAACCTTTACAAACAGGTATAAAGGCTATAGATTCTATGTTCCCCATAGGAAGAGGACAAAGGGAGCTTATAATAGGAGATAAGCAGACAGGTAAGACTGCAATAGCTACAGATACTATAATCAATCAAAAAGGTGAAGACGTTATATGTATATATGTAGCAATAGGACAAAAGAACTCTACTGTGGCAAAAATAGTGGAGACTTTAGATAGTAAAGGCGCTATGGATTATACCATAGTTGTATCGGCTACAGCCAGTGAATTGGCACCATTACAATATATTGCACCTTATGCAGGAGTTACCATAGGTGAAGAATTTATGTTTAATGGAAAAGATGTATTGATAATATATGATGATTTATCTAAACATGCCGTTGCATACCGTACAATGTCATTGTTACTTAGAAGACCTCCAGGAAGGGAAGCATATCCAGGAGATGTATTTTATCTTCATTCAAGACTTCTTGAGAGATCGGCTAAGTTAAATGAAAAAAATGGTGGAGGATCTATAACGGCATTGCCTATTATAGAGACATTGGCTGGAGATATTTCTGCATATATACCTACAAATGTTATTTCCATAACTGATGGTCAGATATTCTTGGAATCTGAGCTGTTTTTCTCTGGACAAAGACCAGCAGTAAACGCTGGACTTTCAGTATCTCGTGTTGGAGGAGCTGCTCAAATAAAGGCCATGAAAAAAGTTTCAAGTAAATTGAAATTAGAATTATCTCAATATAGGGAATTGGCTGCATTTGCTCAATTCGGTTCAGACCTTGATAAAGATACAAGGGATAGACTGGCTAAAGGGGAAAGGATTATGGAGGTATTGAAACAACCTCAATATGAGCCAGTACCTGTTCAACATCAGGTTATGATTGTGTATGTAGTTATGAATGATTATCTTTCTGATATTGAAGTAGATAAGATAAAAGAATTTGAAAAACAATTCTATGTATTTATGGATGACAAATATCCAGATATAGGAAAGAGCATAATAGAAAATGGAAAACTTACAGAGGAAATAGAAGAGAAATTAAAGGAAGCTATTGAAGAATTTAAGAAGAAGTTTAGCTGATAGGAGGTGTAACCATGGCTCAGTCCGGAATACGAGATATTAAGAGAAGAATAAAAAGTATAGGTAATACAAGACAGATAACTAAAGCTATGGAGCTTGTTTCTTCAGCTAAATTAAACAAATATAAATCTAGATTGGAAAAAACAAGGCCTTATTTTGATACAGTAGTTGAGAGTATACAAGATATTTTGGCTTCAACTACAGGGATAAGGCATCCACTTTTGGAAAAGAGGGAAGTTAAAAAGACTTGCTACCTTGTAATCACATCGGATAGAGGTCTTTGTGGAGGATATAATAGTAATATTACTAGAATGGTAGATAATAAGATAGATAATAAAGAAAATGTAGCAATAATGGTAACAGGACAAAAAGGAAGAGATTTTTTTAAGAGAAAAGATTATAACATAGAAAAAGACATAATTGGTATATCTGAAGACCCTCAATATTCCCAAGCTATAGAGCTAGGAAATATAGTAACAGAGTTATATGAGAATGGAGAAGTGGATGAGGTAAATCTGGTATATACTAGATTTATAAGTACCATATCCCATGAACCTACAATTATGAAATTATTACCTGCAGAGAAGATAACTGGAGAAAATAGTAATGAGGAAAATAAGAAAAGGGCATTAATAGAATACGAACCTTCTGCTGAAGAAGTTTTAAGTTATCTAATACCAAAATATATACAGAGCTCTATTTATGGGGCATTGGTAGAATCTTCTGTAAGTGAACAGGGAGCTAGGAGAGTCGCAATGGAAAATGCTACCGATAATGCTGACGAAATGGTTCAAAAGTTAAACCTTAAATATAATAGGGCTCGTCAAGCAGCCATAACTCAAGAGATATCAGAGATTGTTGGAGGAGCGGAAGCACTTAAATAGTTAATATTGAAAGGAGTTGAAATGGATGGCTGAAAAGAATATAGGTAAGTTAGTTCAGATTATAGGTCCTGTAGTAGACATTAAATTTGATGAAGAAAACTTGCCAGAATTATTAAATGCCATTGAAATAGAGGGTAAAGACGGTAAAGTAATAGCCGAAGTTGCCCAACATACTGGAAATGATACAGTTAGATGTATTGCAATGGATTCTACTGATGGACTAGTAAGGGGTATGGATGCCATAAATACAGGTGCCCCTATAACAGTGCCTGTTGGTAGAGAGACACTGGGAAGGATGTTTAATGTATTGGGTGAAGTTATAGATGAAATAAATCCGCCAAAGGTTAAAATGACATCTCCTATACATAGAGACCCACCTACCTATGAAGAACAGCAAACATCTACTGAAATTTTTGAAACAGGAATAAAGGTAGTAGATCTTATAGCACCGTATTCAAAGGGAGGTAAGATAGGTCTTTTTGGAGGTGCAGGAGTTGGAAAGACGGTTCTTATTCAGGAACTTATAAATAATATAGCCACAGAACATGGTGGTTTATCTGTATTTGCAGGTGTTGGAGAGAGGACTAGAGAGGGTAATGACCTATACTATGAGATGAAAGATTCAGGAGTTTTAGATAAAACTACTTTGGTATTTGGTCAGATGAATGAGCCACCTGGAGCTAGAATGCGTGTTGGTCTTACAGGACTTACAATGGCAGAACATTTTAGAGATCAGGAAGGTCAAGATGTATTGCTATTTATAGATAATATATTTAGGTTTACCCAGGCTGGATCTGAAGTTTCGGCACTGTTAGGTCGTATGCCTAGTGCGGTTGGTTATCAACCTACACTGGCTACAGAGATGGGTCAATTACAGGAGAGGATTACATCAACTAAAAAGGGTTCTATTACATCGGTTCAAGCGGTATATGTTCCTGCCGACGACTTGACTGACCCTGCTCCAGCAACGACATTTGCCCATTTGGATGCTACTACAGTTCTTTCACGTCAAATATCTGAACTAGGTATATATCCTGCAGTGGATCCATTGGAATCTACATCTAGGATATTAGACCCTGCTGTAGTTGGAGAAGAGCATTACAATGTAGCTCGTCAAGTACAAGAGGTACTTCAAAAGTATAAGGAGCTTCAAGATATTATAGCTATTCTTGGTATGGATGAATTATCTGAAGAAGATAAGATTACTGTGGCAAGGGCTAGGAGAATCCAGCGTTTCTTGTCACAACCATTTACAGTTGCAGAAGAGTTTACTGGTATAGATGGTAAATATGTGCCTATTAAAGAAACTGTTAGAGGATTTAAAGAGATATTAGAAGGAAAACATGATGATTTGCCAGAGTCTGCATTCTTATTTGTTGGAACTATTGAAGAAGCAGTTGAAAAGGCTAAAAGCATGAAATAAAATAGCTTTTATGTAAAAAGGGAGGTAAAATAATGGCCTCAAAGTTTAAATTGGAGATAGTGACTCCCGATAGAAAATTTTTTGAAGAAGACGTAGAGATGTTGATTGTAAGAGGTAAAGAAGGAGATTTAGGTATCATGTATAATCATATCCCTTTGGTTACTGAACTTTCTATAGGGAGATTAAAGATTAAACAAGACAATCAAACTAAAGAAGCTGCCATAGCTACAGGTTTTGTAAAGGTTACAGCAGAAAAGACCACTATAGTTACAGATGCAGCAGAATGGCCTGAAGAAATAGATGTAGATAGAGCAGAGAAGGCTAAAAATAGAGCAGAAAAAAGACTTCAAAGTAATGATTCAAATATAGATACTTTGAGGGCAGAAATAGCATTGAAAAAGGCAATAAATAGGATAAATTTAGGAAATAA
Source organism: Clostridiisalibacter paucivorans DSM 22131 (assembly GCF_000620125.1). NCBI lineage: Bacteria > Bacillati > Bacillota > Tissierellia > Tissierellales > Thermohalobacteraceae > Clostridiisalibacter > Clostridiisalibacter paucivorans. The sequence continues at coordinate 9,248 of NZ_JHVL01000055.1, forward strand.
AAAATAAATATTTTTTTTAGATATAGTTAAGAATGAGATGGTTTCTTTGTTACAAAGAAACCATCTCATTTTTTTAAAAAAATATCTAAAATTTTTAAAAATATTAGTATAATACAACCTAATTCATGTCAATACTTTAAATAAGGGAAGAAGAATTGTGGCAAGATATTTTTGTCCCCCTTTAATATATTTGCTATAAGCTTTCTTCCCTTATAGTTACTATAAATATATTATAGAGAGGAGTATTGATATGAATAAGAAAAAAATGTCATTATATTTAATATTGATAATTACACTATCTATGGTAAACTATGTATATGGGACAGATGGCTATGAGGAGTCGGAAGGAGCTTTAATAAAGGGCTTTAATGTGACAGAGTCAGAATTGGTCCAAGTTAATGTGAAAGGGAATAGCAAAATTAATGAAGAGTTTCTTGCTTCTGAGGATTTAATCGAATTAGCAAATAATTTAGTTAATACCTTAAAAATAAAAGGAGAAAGATTGAATAATAATAATAGGGTTGATATAAATGAAGAAGGTTATACATTAGATATTGAAGATGGAGATGAGCAGAGACAAGCTATAATCTGTGGAATAGATAATTTAGGAAATAAAATTACAGCTATAGTAACCACATATTCTTCCGATGAAGGGGAATTCAAAGAGACAGATTTATTTGTAGAATTAATTAATAGGGATACAGTATTGACACAGAACAAATTAGATGAATTAGAAAAAAATGTAGATTGTGTATTTAAAGAGTTTGATGTAATACCAGAAAAAACTAAATATATTATAGGAAATGTTTCTGGAGATATAGAAGACGCAGAAAGATATCTTAAAGTATCTAAGATAATAAGTAGCATAGACGGTAAAAAGATAGAAGAATACTGTGATGATGATGTTATATCTGTATCAGCTTATTCCCACAACATACCAAAACATATATTTACTGGGGATAAAAAAATGAACATTAGTATTGAAATTAGATATAATGAATATGAAGACAAAACATACTTTTGGATAGGAACTCCTATTATTAGTTAACTGGGAATTACATTTTTAATCGACATAAAGGGAGGAAATAAATTTGCCTAAAATTATAGTAGAAAAGAGTCCACCATTGAAAGGTAATGTACGAATAAGTGGAGCTAAGAATTCAGCCCTTCCAGTGATAGCCGCCTCTTTATTGGCTACAGAAAATTGTGTATTGGAAGAAGTGCCTCCACTTAAGGATGTAGATGTAATATGTGAAGTATTAGCATCTTTAGGAGCAGATGTAAAAAGGATATCTAGAGAAGAAATACACATAAATTCAGCTATTATAGATAATTTTGAAGCACCATATGAGTTGATGAGAAAGATGAGAGCTTCTTTTTTGGTCATGGGACCTCTTTTAGCAAGGATGGGAAGAGCCAGAGTATCGATGCCAGGAGGATGTGCCATAGGAAGTAGACCTATAGATTTACATTTAAAAGGATTCAAGGCATTGGGAGCAGATATTGAAGTAGGCCATGGATATGTGGAGGCCTCAGCAAAAAAGCTAGTGGGGGATAAGATATATTTAGACTTTCCCAGTGTTGGAGCCACTGAAAATATAATGATGGCAGCTACTATGGCTGAAGGAGAAACGGTTTTGGAGAATGTGGCACAGGAGCCTGAGATAGTAGATTTAGCTAATTTCTTAAATAAAATTGGTGCAGATATTAAGGGTGCAGGAACTAATACAATAAAGATAAAGGGAGTTAAAAGATTAGCAGGAGCCACACATACTATAATACCCGATAGAATAGAAGCAGGTACTTTCATGGTAGCAGCAGCTATAACAGGAGGAGAAATAACTATAGAAAATGTACTTACTAGCCATATAAAGTCTATTATTGCAAAACTGGGAGAAGCTGGGGTTGATATAGTAGAAGATGGTGACAAATTGATAGTGAGGGGCGATAGAATAAAGGCAGTAGATATAAAGACATTGCCCTATCCTGGATTTCCAACAGATATGCAAGCCCAGTTTATGGCTCTTATGGGAGTTGCAGAGGGTACCAGTGTCATAATAGAAACAGTATTTGAAAATAGGTTTATGCATGTAAATGAGTTAAGAAGAATGGGAATGGATATTAAAATTGATGGTAGGAGCGCAATAATACAAGGAAGAAATAATCTTTTAGGAGCACCTGTCAAGGCTACAGATTTAAGAGCTGGTGCAGCACTCATACTTATGGGACTTGTATCTGAAGGGATTACAGAGATCAATGATATATATCATATAGATAGAGGATATACAGATATAGAAGATAAGCTATCACGGTTAGGGGCAAAGATATATAGAAAATATGATTAAAACTTCGAATTTATTTCGAGGTTTTTTTATTTATAAAAGAGAAAAATAGTTAGTAGTTCGTAGCTATCGGTTAGTAGTCTAATGATGAAATCCTGTGGATTTCTACCATCAACTACTAACTACTAACTGTTAACTATTTTCCATCATTTTAAATTTTTTTGTTTATCGAAAATAATATATATTGAAAGAAAAATATATTATTTCCTGGGAAATTGTCTTATTGTTGTAGTTAATCTGAAAAATATTTTTCATAAGTATAGTCTTTTTTTCATATTATGTAAGTGAGGAAACTATAAAACCATGGAAGAGGGGTCTTATGAAAACATTAGGCATATATATATTTTTTTTGTTATGTATATTAATATTTTTACCAATAGTATTAATAAAAGGGTGTGGTATGCATAAAGGAGATATCGAGGAGGAAGTCCCCCAACAAAAAGAAAGCATTGAAATAGTACATATCTATGATATATCTCAAGACAAAGTAATAGAAATGGGTTTTGATGAATATATAAAAGGAGTAGTAGCAGCAGAAATGCCAGCGAATTTCCATAAGGAGGCATTGAAGGCTCAAGCTGTAGCTGCTAGGACATATGCAATGTATAGAATAGAAAAATACAGAGGTGGTCATCCAGATCATCCACAGGCTCCATTATGTAACGATGTGCATTGTCAAGCATGGCTATCTAGAGAAAGGCTAGAGAGCCTCCATTCTGAGGATTGGATAGAAAACCTATGGCCTAAAATAGAATCCGCAGTAGATGAAACATCAGGCCAAGTGATAACTTATAATGGTATGCCAATAGAGCCGTTATTTCATTCTACCAGTGGAGGTATGACAGAAGACTCTGAAGAGGTTTTTGCAGCAAAATTACCTTATTTAAGATCAGTATCAAGCCCATATGAAGAAGGGGCACCTAAGCTTAAGGGTAAAATAGAACTAAGCATGAATGAATTTATCAATAGAATAAAAACTTTTTACCCGTCAATAAAGATAAATAAAAGTAATATAGCAGAGAAGATAAAACTACTTGAGAGGAGTGACACTGGAAGAATAAAAAAGATACAAATAGATAATAGTGTATTAACAGGAAGAGACATTAGAAGTATATTTAAATTGAATTCTACTAATTTTACTATATCTATATTTTCCGATGAAGATAAAATAAAAATAGATACTATTGGATATGGTCATGGAGTAGGAATGAGCCAATGGGGTGCCAATGGTATGGCAAACAAAGGCTCCACATATGTAGATATACTTAAACACTATTATACGGGTGTAAAGATAAAGAAAATGTATTAGTTAGTAGTTCGTAGTTGATGGGATAAGCAGAGATCCTACAGTTCTCATCATTAAACTACGAACTACTATTTTTTTGTTATTACATAAAATACAAGTAATAGCACAATATATTCTAAGAACCAAGAACTAAGAACTAAGAACCAAGAACCAATAGTATCCAATAAATTTTTTATATTTTATATATAGATGTATTAAAATTCTAGGAATGGAAATAATATAAATGTAATTAAAAGTGCGGAGGTGAGATACATGGATATAAAGAAAATTGCAAAAAAAGTGATAATAAAGAAAAGGTTCTATATTGCTTTGTTTGTTTTCGTTATAGCTATAGTTATCAGTAGATTATGGATTTCTGATATAGATGTTGAAAGAAATGAAGATATAGAGAAATCCATAGAGTCTGAACTAAATAAAGACTTAGAGTATAAAGATAATTATACTATGGCTGATGAGTTTAAATATGAAAAAGAAGACTCTGTTGAAACAAGAACTGATTTTAAAGATAATATTTCAGCAAAAGATAAGGTTGTACAAAAAAGTGAGGCCAAGAAAAAAGAAGAGCATAGGGATCAATCAATGGTTTTACCAGTAAATGGGAAAATATCGGTGGGATATGTAAAGGACAAGTTAATATACTCTGAAACATTGGAACAATGGACTACTCATGAAGGAATAGATATAGAGTCAGAAGAGGGAATACCTGTAAGGGCTGCATTAGATGGACAGATTGAAGACATAAAAAATACTAATGAAATGGGAATAGTTATAACTATAGACCATGGAAATGAATTGGTTACTAAATATGCATATTTATCTACTGATAAGATGGTTAAATTAGGAGCAAAGGTTAAGAAGGGTCAAGTTATAAGCGGAGTTGGAAAAGCGATGGGATTTGAAATGCATCAGGGACCCCATATTCACTTTGAAGTAATCAAAGATGGTAACAGTGTAGATCCAGCAAAATATTTACCTATTGTAAAGAAATGAGTATATATCTAAAAATGTTCTAATCTTAAGAATAAGAGCATAATAATGTAAAAAAGACTATTAAAGATCAAAGGGGGTTAGCCTAATAAATGAAAGATTACATAGAAGAAAGGGCACTGGAGATAGCAAACTATATAATAAGGGAAAAAGCCACAGTCAGACAAACTGCTAGTATTTTTGGAGTAAGTAAGAGTACAGTACACAAAGATGTCACCGAGCGTCTTCCCAAGATAAACCCTCTGATTTCAGTACAAGTAAAAAAAGTATTAGAAAAAAACAAAGCAGAAAGACATATAAGGGGAGGTAAGGCAACAAAATTAAAATATGAGACCCTTAAAGCAGAATAATTTTTAAATATTATCCCCATTAAAAAAGGGATAATATTTTTTGTTTAATAATAGAGGATTTTGGAGTATTATATAGAAATAAATAAAAAGGTGTGCTTTTGTGAAAAACAATCTTTAGAATAGTTTAAAGATATTGGATAAATAGATTATAAGAGGAGGTAAGTACTGTGTTTAATATGAGGGCAGATATGGGTATAGATTTAGGAACAGCCAGTGTACTTGTATATATAAAAGGAAAAGGAATAGTACTTCAGGAACCTTCAGTGGTTGCCATTGATAAAAATACAGACAAGCTATTGGCAGTTGGAGAAGAAGCACGAATGATGTTGGGAAGGACCCCAGGAAATATTGTAGCTATAAGACCATTAAAAGATGGTGTTATTTCTGATTATGATATAACTGAAAGAATGTTGAAGTATTTTATAAATAAAGCGGCAGGTAGAATGCTTTTTAGGCCTAGAATTATAGTTTGTGTTCCTAGCGGAGTAACAGAAGTAGAAAAGAGGGCTGTGGTAGATGCTAGTAATCAAGCTGGTGCAAGGAAGACATATCTTATAGAAGAACCCATAGCAGCTGCTATAGGTGCAGGATTAGATATAACAAAGCCAGATGGACATATGGTTATAGACTCTGGTGGAGGAACTACAGATGTTGCGGTTATATCCTTAGGGGGTATAGTTGTAAGTCAATCTATAAAAATAGCAGGAGATAAATTTGATGAAGCTATAGTAAGATATATGAGGAAAAAGCATAATATGATGATAGGTGAGAGAACAGCAGAAGATTTAAAGATCAATGTAGGTACTGCATATCCAAGGGCAAAAGAAAATCATATGGAAGTAAGGGGGAGGAATCTTATTTCAGGATTACCAAGAACTATAAAAATTTCATCTAATGAGATGTTGGAAGCCCTTAAAGAGCCTGTAGCAGCTATTGCTGATGCTGTGCACTCTGTACTTGAAAAAACTCCTCCTGAATTGGCTGCGGACATAAGTGATAAGGGTATGGTAATGACAGGTGGAGGATCTCTACTATATGGATTGGATAGACTTATAAGTGAAAGAACTGGCATTAGAACTATAATAGCAGAAGAGGCCATATCTTGTGTTGCAATAGGTACGGGAAAGTCTCTTGATTGGTTAGAGATGCTTGAAACTCAGAAGGTAAACAGGAAAAAGAGATTTTAATTCATACAATAGCTACTGAATACCTATATATATTAATTGTATTTCTGATATAATTATTAAATAATAGTTCGTAAGGGAAGTGAATCTTGTGAATAGAGGTATATATACATTAACTACAGGGTTATTGCATAATCAGAGGAGAATGGATGCGATATCTAATAATTTAGCAAATGTAAATACTACAGGATATAAAAAAGATAGAGTAGTGGGGGAGTCTTTTCCAGAGGTGCTTTTGAGCAGATTACATGACAGACCAGATTATGAGGATCAAAAGGCATTTGATGGTATAGATGTGAATAGAGAAGGGGACTATTATACCCTTTCTACTGATGTAGGGTATTTTAAGGTAAATACTCCAGCTGGAATTGGCTATAGTAGAGAAGTAAAGTTTAAAGTGGATGAAGATGGATATTTAAAAACTTTTTATAAAGACGATACGGATTTAAAGACTGATGGTGAAAATTATATTATGGGTTCAGAGGGTATAGTAAGAGTAGAAGATACGAATATAGAAGTAACTAATGAAGGCCATATTATGTCTAATGGACAAGATATGGGAAATCTATTAACTTTTCCACCAGCCCATATCATAGGTACTATGGGTGGAGGTGTAAGAACTGATAAAGTTTTTGTAGACTTTAGTCAAGGAGATATAATAAATACTGGTAATAATATGGATTTTGCTATAAAGGGAGATGGCTTTTTTAAAGTTAGCAACCAAGGAGAAGTTTTATATACTAGAGATGGATCCTTTACTTTAAATGATTTTGGTGAGTTAGTAACTAAAGAAGGATATATTGTTATGGGACAAGATGGTCCTATACAGTTACAAAATCAGGAATTTATCTTAGATGAAAGTGGACAAGTTATACAAGATAACCAAGTAGTTGATAAATTAGATATAGTTGAATTAGACAATAGTGAGTATTTGAGAAAGCAAGGAAATAATTTATATAAGTGTTTAGATGGCGTAGACCCTGTGGAGACAAGCTTTGATGGAGAAGTTTTAATTGGATATTTAGAGACATCCAATGTAAATACTGTAAAAGCTATGGTTGATATGATTTCAGCTATGAGAAATTATGAATCAAACCAGCGTATGATAAGGACTCAAGATGAGTTGCTAGGTAAGGCTGTCAGTGAAATAGGCAGAGTTTAATTAAGAAAGGTGGAAATTATATGATTCGTTCATTATGGACTGCAGCTACAGGTATGAGGGCACAACAACTCAATATAGACACTATATCTAATAATTTGGCCAATGTAAATACCACTTCTTACAAGGGTCAAAGAGTGGAGTTTAAAGACTTAATGTATGAGACTATAAGAAAGGCAAATATAACAGATGATTCAGGAAGACCAGTAAATTTAGAGGTTGGACATGGTGTAATGCCTTCAGCTACTGCTAGGAATTTTAAAAACGGTAGTTTAATTGAAACTCAAAATCCTTTAGATATTGCTATAGATGGGGAAGGCTTTTTTGCTATACTACCTCCTAATGAAAATGAAGACCAGATTATGTATACAAGAGATGGTAGTTTTAAATTAAGTATAGATGGTGATGAAGGGGCATTAGTTACCTCTGATGGCTATTATGTATTAGATGAAGGTGATGATTACATAATTATAGAGGAAGGCATGGAAGATATAAATATAGACGAAATGGGATTTATAACTGCAAAGGATATAGATGGAGACACTGTTGAGATTGGCAGACTCAGAATAGTTAATTTTTTGAATCCTGAAGGTCTTGTAAGTGAAGGAAGAAACCTTTATAGTACAACTGTAGCATCGGGAGAGCCTGTTGAAGTAGACCCAGAGGAGATGAAAGGGAAGGTAGTTCAGAGGTATCTGGAAGGCTCAAATGTTCAAATAGTTGAAGAGATGGTAAAGATGATTACTGCTCAGAGGGCATATGAAATAAATTCTAAGTCTATTCAAGCATCGGATGAAATGATGCAAACAGCAAATAGTTTAAAGAGATAAGATTTAGGATGGAATAAAGGGGTAAATTTATGGATATAACCAATTTAAATTCAAATATACAAACTCAAGAATATATGAAAAATAATTCTATTGATAAAAAGATAGAGACAGCTAAGAGGTATAATAATGACAAGGAATTATTAAGTGCATGTAAAGAATTCGAGTCCATATTTTTAAATATGATGATGAAAGAAATGAGAGATACTGTTCCTGAAGCAGGGTTTATGAAGAAGAGTATGGGCAAAGATGTTTTTGAAGATATGTATTTTGATGAGATATCTAAAGAGGTATCAAATAAAGGCCAGGGAATAGGTTTGGCTAAAATGTTATATGAGCAGATGAAGGGAATAAAATAAGCGAAGTAGAGTCCATAGGGACTCTACTTTTATATCTTAGGGAATATTGTATATAATAGGTATGGAAGGAGGAGATGCTGTTTGAATCTAGATCTAATAATGAATCAGATGATGGTATTATTTATTTTATTATTTGTAGGATTTAGTATAAGGAAAAAGGGGATAGTTTCCAAAAACATAGAAAAGGGTCTGTCTGATTTAATGATATATATTACATTACCAGCATTGATAATTACATCAATGAGCTATAAATTTTCTAAAAGTATGTTTAATAATAGCTTATTAATATTGCTTATAGGCTTCTTTTTATATATATTTATGGTGTTAGTATCTATTGCATTTATTAAGGGTTTTCATACAAAGGACCCTTATAAAAGGGGAGTATATCAATTTATTGTAATATTTGGCAATGTGGGTTTTATGGGATATCCATTGGTACAAGTTATATTTGGAGATATAGGAGTATTTTATGCTGCTGTATATAATTTTTGGTTTAATTTATTGATGTGGACATTAGGTGTTGTACTGGTGAAGCCTGAAGCTGAAGGAAAAATAGAGCTAAAGACGTTAATGAATCCAGGGGTAATAGCTATAGTATTAGGATTTTTGTTATTTGTGTTTTCTATCAAATTACCAAAGCCTATATATCAAAGTTTAGAAATGTTAGGTGCTATGACTACACCTATAGCTATGATTGTAGTTGGGTCAATGTTAACAGAGGCAAATTTTAGCATGATATTTAAGAATAAAACCTTATTGTTTGCATCCATAACTAGGCTAATAATAATTCCAGTATTTATAATTTTAGCACTTTATTTTATAGAATTACCTTTTGTTATAAAAGGGGTTTTAATACTAGTTAGTTCTATGCCAACTGCAGCCAATGCAGCAATATTTTCAAGGAAATTTAATTCTGATTATAGACTGGCATCTCAAGGAGTGTTTTTAACAACCCTTATGGGTATAGTGACTATTCCATTGATAGTTTATTTATTGACTCTATTTCAATATTAATAAATAATGAAAAATAATAAAAGCTTAGATGTAAGGTAATACATTACCTCATCTAAGCTTTTATCTATCCTAAAAATTCTATAAGATTTTCATTAAACATCTCTGGTTTTTCTAAATGAAGTCCATGACCGCATACGGGGAATGGTAAAACTTTGGCATCTGGTATTTTCTCAGCCATATATTCGCTATTTTTAGCAGAATATAACATACTTTCTTCACCATATGTGATAAGGACAGGCACTGAGATTTTAGACAAAAGATCTAAGTAATTTTGGTAACTCATAGAGATCCACATTCTAATCATTATATCTTCAGAATTTTTTAATGCCTCTTCAAAGGACCAGTCTAATAATTCTTTATCTTTACATCCAGATTTAGCAAATATACCCGGGACAAATATCTTTGAGAATTCTTCCCATCCCTTGTTCATGGTTTCTAATATTTCAAGGTTTGCAGTATGACTAAAGTCACTGTAAAGACCATGAGGCCAAGATTCATCAGTTATTAGTTTAGGGGTCATATCTATAAAGCATAATTTATTTAGATTGTCACATCCAAATTGTTTTATATATTCAAAAGTTATAGTTGTTCCCATGGACCATCCTACTAGTGAAACATCTTTAAGGTCAAGGTGTTCAATTAGATCCTTTAGGTCTTGAGCATATTTAGGTATATTAACACCAAAATCAGGAACTTCAGATATACCGTGTCCTCTTAAATCATAAGCGATAACTCTATAGTGTTTAGCTAATTCATCAATTTGAAATTTAAAGAATTTGTGACTACAAGACCATCCGTGGATAAGTACTAATGGCTTTCCTTCTCCATGTTCTTCATAGTAAAGTTTAACATTGTCGCTGGTTAAAAAATATGCCATTTTCTATTCCTCCTTTATATAGTGAGAGTGTGTTTTAAGTGAAAACCTCTTGTGTTTATTATAGTATACCCAGTGCTTGTATACAATAGAACATATAGTTAAATAATATTATAATAATATGTACATACTTGACAAAACTATTATTATGACAAAGTTAGAAAAATAGTCAGAAAAATAAAAAAATGTATTGCCGTATACAGAATTTGTTATGGGTATTACATATAATTATAATAATAATGTCAAAATATAGAGAGGGTTACCCCTTTATTATTATTTTTAGTATATGGGATAATACCTCTAAAAATTAAAAGGAGGATGAAAAGTGATTAAATTAATAGGTGTACTTATAATCGTTATTGGATTCATATTGAAATTGGATACTATAGCAGTAGTACTTGTCGCAGGGATAACTACAGGTCTTGTAAGTGGATTGGATATAACAGAGATATTATCAACTTTAGGAAATGCATTTATAAATACTAGATATATGTCTTTGTTTTTAGTTACCCTTCCTGTAATAGGAATATTAGAAAGGTATGGACTTAAGGAAAGGGCAGCTAATATAATCAAGAATATAAAATCTGCCTCAGCCGGAAGGGTCATTATACTTTATACGTTGATAAGGGAATTAGCAGCAGCCCTTTCATTGAGATTGGGAGGACATGTACAATTTATAAGACCGTTGGTATTACCCATGGCTCAGGGAGCAGCAGAACTTAATTATGAGGATTTAGGAGAAGAAGAAATAGAGATTATCAAAGGTTATTCTGCAGCAGCAGAAAATTATGGAAACTTTTTTGGTCAGAATGTATTTATAGCAGCAGGAGGAGTGTTGTTGATAGTGGGAACGTTGGAGGAATTGGGCATAAAAGTAATTCCATTGGATGTGGCTAAGGCATCTATTCCAGTGGCTATTATAGCCCTTATATATGCTGTTATCCAGAATTATTTATTGGATAGAAGACTAAATAATAGGCTAAAGAGGAGGTAAATAGACTATGAAAAATATCTTATTAGAAGGGCTTTATATAATGGCAGGGTTAGTTTCTTTAGTTACGGCATATATGGCATTTACTGATAAAAAACATCCTACAAGACTGGGAACATCTTTATTTTGGGGATTATTATCTGTAATATTTATTGTGGGAAAATATATACCTGCTGTAATAGTAGGAATCATATTGTTATTTATGGGATTACTTACTGCATTTAAACAGGTTAAATTTGGTAGTCAGGTAAACTCCGATGAAAAATTCAGAGAAGAAAAATCGAAGCTAATAGGTAATAAAATATTTATTCCTGCCCTTAGTATAGCAGTTGTGGCATTTGGAATAGCTCAGTTTACAGAATTAGAAGGCTTAGTAGGGTTAGGTTTTGGGGCTATTACAGCAACAATTATAGCTTTGGGTATGACCAAGGCAAATCCAAAGTATGTTGGATATGATGGTAGTAGATTGTTACAACAAGTAGGATCAGCTAGTATATTGCCCCAATTATTAGCAGCATTGGGTGCATTATTTAATGCTGCTGGTGTAGGCCAAATAATATCTGAAGGTATATCAGGAGTTATATCAGAGGGAAATGTATTGGCTGGTGTAGTAGCATATTGTTTGGGTATGGCTATATTTACTATGATAATGGGAAATGCATTTGCAGCATTTACTGTGATAACAGCAGGGATAGGTATTCCCTTTGTATATTCACAAGGAGCAAATCCAGCTATAGCAGGCTCTTTAGCTCTTACAGCGGGCTATTGTGGTACCCTTATGACTCCTATGGCTGCTAACTTTAATATAGTTCCAGCGGCTATATTGGAGACTAAGAATAAAAATAGGGTAATAATAAGCCAGATACCCTTTGCTATAATTTTGTTGTTAACTCATATAGCACTTATGTATATATTAGCTTTTTAAATTAACAAAATATATTTTAAGGCCTCTTTATATTAAAGAAAGGATGGTATATAGATGAAAGTTTTGATAACAGGATTTGATCCCTTTGGAGGAGAAAAGATAAACCCCGCGTTAGAAGCAGTAAAAAAATTGGAAAATACTATAGCAGGGGCAGAAATAATAAAAGAAGAGATTCCTACAGTATTTAGAAAATCTATAGATAGATTAGAAAATCTAATAGAGGAGCATAGACCTAATATAGTAATATGTGTAGGTCAAGCAGGGGGAAGATTTCAAGTTACTCCTGAAAGAGTAGCTATAAATGTAGATGATGCTAGAATAGCTGATAATGAAGGGAATCAACCTATAGATACAAAAATATTTGAAGATGGTTTGAACGCATATTTTACAAAATTGCCCATAAAGGCTATGGTAGAGGAAATGCTAAAAAATGAAATACCTGCTTCAGTTTCCAATACAGCTGGAACCTTTGTGTGTAATCATATAATGTATGGATTACTATATCTAATAGATAAGAAATACCCTGGAATTAGGGGAGGATTTATCCATGTTCCTTTTATACCTCAACAGGTACTAGATAAGAAGAACACTCCTAGTATGTCTTTAGAGAATATAACGGCGGGGCTTAAATATGCTATAAAGGCCTCAGTAGAAAATAGAGAAGATATAAAGACAATAGGGGGAGAAATTTGTTAATATTATACTAAATAGATATATTGTGGATTTTAAGAGTGGTAAAGAAGGTATAAATATAGTTAAAAGTTAGAAGTTAGAAGTTATGAGTTAGTAGTTCAATGATGAAATCCGTAGGATTTCTACCACCGACTACTAACCACTACCTACTAACTTCTAACTTTTATTTTGCATCTTTGCCATAAATATATTATTATATAATTGTTAGAAATATGGGGAAGTGGTTTTGTGTATGATGGTATATTTGATGCCGATAGACAGCATGATATGAGAGAATGTTTTTTAGAATTATCGAATAAAGGGGTTTATAAAGGTTTAAAGAAAAATACTGTGATAGAATTACCTTCTAATGATTTAATAGGCATAGTTATAGAGGGAAAAATCAAACAGATTATTTCTAATGCTAATGGAGTCCAAAAATCTTTATTTATATTGCAGCCTGGAGAGATATTTGGAGAAATGGATTATTTTGGTGGAGGTAGAGCACCAGTAATTCAAAGGGCTATTACCCATTGTATTATATCAATTGTCTCTAGATATAGTATGGAGAAAGAGATTGAAAGAAACCCCCAAGTTTATAGATATTTTATGCATAGTATTGTGAGAAAGTTTAGGATAGTTATGTTGCAAATGGGAGATATGATGTTTAGCGATGCATTAACTAGGATAGTAAATATGATATTAAGGCTTTATATTCAACAGGGGAAAGAAATAGATAACTATGGTATTATAGATATGCCCTTTACACATCAACAATTAGCAGAACTTATAGGATGCTCTAGAGTAACTGTAACCCGAGGAATTAATTACCTTAGAGATAAAGGTATTGTTGATGTGAAGCAGAAAAAAATAATTATAAAGGATATGGATGCATTAAAAAAATACATGGAATATTAATCATAACAAAGGAGTGGAAAAATGTTAAATACACAAGAAATAATGAAGATAATACCTCACAGATATCCTTTTTTATTGGTGGATAAAATTGTGGAATTGGATGAAGGTAATAGGGCTGTAGGTATAAAAAACGTTACTATGAATGAAGAGTTTTTTCAAGGTCACTTTCCAGGTAACCCTTTAATGCCAGGGGTACTTATAGTGGAAGCTATGGCTCAAGTTGGTGCAGTTGCAGTAATGACATTGGAAGAAAACAAAGACAAGTTAGCAGTATTTACTGGTATAGATAAGGTTAGATTTAAAAGGCAGGTGAGACCTGGAGATACTCTTAGAATGGAGGTTGAACTTATAACTATGAAAAGGGGCATAGGAAAGGCCAATGCTGTAGCATATGTAGATGGAGAGATAGCATGTAAAGGGACATTAATGTTTGGCATAATAAAGGAGGGATAAATATGATATCTACACCAATAAGAAGGCTTTTAGCTAATATTATAGATAGTATATTGATAGGAATAATTTCATTTATTTTTGCAATAACGGGTATTTTATTACAGGTTGTATCTATGGATGTAGATAGTGATGCGTCATTAGGCATTTATTTGGGATTTATGATTATGACTATTTTAGTGCCCATAATACTTCAAGGATATTTTTGGACCAAGAGTACATCATTAGGTAAGAGAGCTATGGGAATGAAAGTAATAAAAAAAGACTCCAATGAGAATATGTCTTTTTTTATGATGCTGATTAGAGAAACCATAGGGAAATATATATCAGGGTTTATATTTTTCTTGGGATATATATGGATATTAATAGACGATGATAATCAGGCGTGGCATGATAAATTAGTAGGAAGTGTAGTTATAGATTATTAATATGTATTTTGATTATATCCTTACACAAGGGCTTAATTCTATCAGGTTGGTAATAGATAATAGATGTATAAGAGCATCTTCATAGTTTTAAAGAACGGATATATATCCGTTCTTTTTATAGAAAAAGCCCGAAAACCCCCTTGCTTGTCTTGGGGGATGAAAGGGCTTTAATTTAAGGTGGTTCGATGCCACCTTAAATTGATATTATGCTAACTTTTGATTTTGTATATATCTTTGTATTGTTTCAGCCGATACTGTTCCAGCAGTTCCTACATAATATCCCCTACTCCATAGACCACTACCCCAAAACTTAGACTTCTTTAGATTGGGAAAGCCTTTAAATATTTCATTTGCAGAAATACTTTTGAGCTTTCTTACTATATCTACTGGTGCAACAGTTGGTGGAG
>NZ_JHVL01000056.1 GCF_000620125.1 Clostridiisalibacter paucivorans DSM 22131
CGATTCACTCCAAATCATAATAAAGATTTGGGTTCTCTGCTTATACCATCAACTACTAACTTCTTACTAATATCTACTAACTTCCTTTTTACTTTTACAATTCTATTCTATCATAATCATATAAATATTTTTTGTCCTTATATTGAATATCACTTTTCATTCTTTAAGCATATTATAGTATTACCTAATAAAAGAAAGGTGGGTTATAAAAATGCCTAGAAGGAGATGCCCTAGAGGAACTATAACGTATACAATAAAGCCAGGGGATACACTATATAAAATAGCATTAGAATATAACACGACTCCTCTAATATTAATAACTTTAAATCCATATGTTAATCCATATTATCTAAGAATTGGCGAAACTATATGTGTTCCAGAACCCCCAATACAGTGTCCAAATGGTACAATTCATACAGTAAATCAAAGGGACACTTTACTAACCATAGCCGTTGCTTATAATGTTTCTTATAATGCATTGAAAGAAGCAAATCCTAATGTTGATATAGAAAACCTAGAGGTAGGTCAAAGAATATGTATACCACCATATGAGCCAAGCAAACCATGCCCAAACAGAACCTATATAATCAAAAAAAATGAAACATTATCGAGCATAGCAGAAAAATTTGTGGTTTCTGCCACTGATATATTGATATTAAACCCTGAAATGGCTCCTGGTGAATTTGTTGAAGGCAGACTTATCTGTTTACCAGAAGAAGTACCTGTATAAAAAACTTTATCAGTTTTAATTTTTCAAAAAATATAAAAGATGGGATAAGAATTATAGATGTCTTATCCCATCTTTTATATTAACATTCTGTTCATATATTCTAATAATTCTTAGGTATCAGAAATATTAGAATCGAAAAGTTTAACACTTTGAATTCCAGATGACATTGCCATTTTCCTTAATATCTTATTATACATAACAGGTGACTTTAGATTCTTTAAAATAATATTTCTTTTTAAATTATTGCATCCTTTATTATAACGGGTAGAAAATCCATCTAGTCCATGCTTCAAGCTCTCAGCTAATATATATGCACTATGAAAGGCATAGCTAAATCCTTCAGCAGAACTGGGACTAATCCAACCTGCTGCTTCACCTATTAATGCAATGTCTTTATTGCCAGTACATATATTTTTTGTCTTATATGGTCTTAAAATAAATGCACCTTCTTTTTTAGTAACTTTAGATAGATTGTATCCATACGAATCTAATTTATTCTTCAATAACTTAAATTTAGAAATAGGATTATCATCTATATTTAATGCTGAACCAACTAACATATATTCCCCTTTAGGAATTGTCCATGAATAAAAATCTGTTATAGTGGGATCAAATATGGCAGAAAAATAAGGCATAGCTTCCTTTACTTTAAACCATTCTTGAACTGAAATATATCTTGAAATATCATCGGTTCTAAAGGCCTTCTTACGAACAAGTGAAGATGCCCCATCTGCACCAACTAATATTTTTGCCTTTTCAGTATATTCTTTCTTGGTATTACTATCATATATCTTTATATTAAAGTAATTATCGTTTTTATCAAAATCTTTCAAAATACAACCATTTCTAATATCCACTTCTGATGGTACTAAAGATAACAACCATTTATCAAATTTTTCCCTGTCTAAGTTAAAGTAAAATCTTTGGTAAAACCTTTCGATTTTATTATATAAGTCAATAGTTCTTACTACAAAGATTTGTGGGTCAACCATTACATCCTTTGGTATCCCAAGACCTAATTTTGCAAGTATCTTCTGTGCATCTGGTGCCAGTAGACCACCACAACATTTTTCATATGATTTGTGTGAATATTCTTGTGTAAAATGTCTTTTGTCTATTAATAAAACTTTATATTTTTTACCTATAAGCCTTGCAAGTGTAGAGCCAGCAGGACCACTGCCAACAATAGCTATATCATACATCTCTGACTTCCCCATTTCAGTTTTTATAATTATAACACATTATAAATAAACATTGTAAATATCAATCTTGAATGCCAAAAAGGTCTTTTTAATTGTTTATTTTTTATTAAACTAAAACATTTAGTCCTTTCTTTGAGTATTCTTTATTATTTGCTTTACCTCTTTCATCTTTAGTGAACTCTATCTTTTCATCTTCTTCACTTTTGTTATACTGGTGTTTTTCATCTTCAGTATTCAATGTCTTTTGAATATCTTTACTTTTATTTAATATCTCTTTCTCTATGTTACCTATCCTTGTCTCAAGTTTATTAGCCTTCACTAATTTTTCACTGCTACTATTCCCACGACTGCCATCTAATTTAGCCTCTATTCTTAAAATATTTGCCCTGCCTGATAAATTCTCACTAACCCCTCTGAGATTTTTTAATTGAGAATAATCTGTATCTGATTTAATTAAATTTAAGGTGTTATCAATTTTAATATTACCTTTATCTTTTCTATTTACTTCATTATCCGCATTTGCCTTTTTCTTGTTAGCTTTCTTTTGTGGTTTTATCTTTTCCAATCGTTTTTGCTGTATTTGCACCTTTATTTGTTCTATTTGTTCATTTAAAGGCTTTATAAGCTCCTCCTTTATTTTTTTAGAGCTGTCCCCCTCTTTAATCTTTTGTATTCTCTCTTGTAATCTCGTTCTTTGCTGCTCTAGCATTTTTATTTGTTTGTCCATCGGACTATTAATATTTGATAGATTATTATTAGTTTTTATGGAGAATATTCTCATTTTTTATACCTCTTTTCTACAGATAATTTTTAAGCCTAAATTTATCTTTATGAAATTATATCTATATTAATGTTCGGCATATATATTCAAAATGTTTAGCTAATTTATCTAAAAATACAGATTTTTACTGCACACTACTGTTTACTTATTTAACAAATATATTTGTACATAACAATAAAAGGTCAATCTATATTAGTATAGTTTGACCCTTTTATCCTACCTTTCTAGTTAACAGGAGCCTCTCCAAAACTTTCATTTGTATAGTCTTCTATCTCAGTCATTGGTACAGATACCTCTACAAATTCCTTTGCACTATCATCTAGTGGCATATAATAGAATACCACATTATCATCTTTAAAATATATCCTTATACCCTCTGCTTCCAATCCATTTTCCATTCCCATATCTTTTAACTTTTCATCTAATATCTCTTTAACTTTATCTTCTTTATCTTCTTTTATAAAATTATCATACTCAATCTCATTGGAAGATATCACATCTAGATTAACACTATCTAATATATTAATATCTCCTATACCTTCCATATTGGCACTTCCTCTAAATATAACACTCAATATATCATCATCCATCTTACCTATTTCATAGTCTATACTTACATTTGAATAAGATGTGCTATCAGAGTATATATCTGCTATCTCTTTTAAGCTTTGATTCATATATCCCATAAGAAGTTCTCCTGGATAGTCTACTACCTCTGGATAGAAAATCTCTATGTTTTTATCTTTTACCTCCACCGATTCCTTTGAAATATCGTATTTAACATCCTCAACTGATACATTGCTTTCTGTATTTTCAGCATCTTGGTCATCACTACTTTGTTGAGAGCCTTGACCACATCCTGCTAACAAGACCATCAATGCCAATAATAAAAATATAATATTTTTTCTCAATTTCATTTTTATACCTCCATATATTTAAATATTTTATACAGTATATATTATAAATAAACTTATCTTTAAAGTCATTACAACAACTTTACAAAATATTCATTAAAAATTACAAATACGTTAAATATTGTTACAATACTTTCATCCAATGAATAACCAAAAGATAGACAATATATAGAATTAATCTCTACTTCATCTATCTTTTTATAATATCTTGTAACTCTCCATTTACTATATATAAAAGATCATTAATATTCAATTCTATTTGAATGCCTATTTTGCCAGCACTAATTATAATTTCTTTTATTGTCTGAGCACTTATATCTATAAATGTCTTATAATCTTTTTTCATTCCTATTGGAGAACATCCACCTCTAATATATCCTGTAAGCCTTTGTATATTCTTCACAGGAATCATTTCTATCTTCTTTTCACCAGTTATTCTTGCTGCCTTCTTCAAATCTAATTCCTCTTTAACCGGTATCACAAATACATATATTTCACCAGTTGTTCCTTCAGTTACAAGGGTCTTATATACCTTCTCAGGCTCTTTACCTATTTTTTGTGCTACTGATATGCCGTCAATTTTCCCATCTTTTTTATCATATGTAGATGTATCGTATAAAATATTCTTAGCATCTAATATTCTCATAGCATTAGTCTTAGAATTTGCCATAAAAAAACCTCCATTTATAATGTATAGATATTCTTAGATTATATCATAAAGATACTAATTATCTTAAATGCCTAAATATAAAACCCATCAGTATAAATCCTCCTATCAATATCGCCTTATAGGGTTGTAAAGTTTCAATGAGTATTCCCGATATAATAAATGAAATAGGAGATACTATTTTTACCATAGTTATAAATAAGCTCATAACTCTGCCCCTATACTTATCAACTACATGCCTTTGTAATATCAATAAAAGAGGTATATCTATGAATGATATTATTAATCCCAATACTAACATAATACAGCTATAATATATCAGTATATGCTTTATTTTATATATTAAATTTAAAGGTAATACTGGAACAGAGCTTAAAATTATTATAATTAAAATACCATTAATTGATAATTTCATCATATAACCATAGCCTTTTGTTGGCTCAAACCTGTTTATCAATATGGCACCAATTATCATACCCAAAGGCATAAAACCCTGTACTATTCCAAAGTATTTAGAATCAAGTTTAAATATATTAGTTAATACATAAGGTATAGGTATGAATATAGATAATCCCAATGAAAAATTTATGAATAATAGTTTGATAAAAGCCGACATCAATGCTTCACTTTTTATCAGATGATTAAATCCTGTTTTTATATCATTTATTAAATTCATCTCCATTGAATCCTCATCTTTTTTATAGACTCTAAAATCAATAAATCCTTCCAATATAGCAGATATAATAAATGATATGCCATTCATTAGTATAAAAATTTTCATATCAATAATATAAAATAACATCCCCCCTAATACAGGCCCTAATATGGTTGATATAGATTCTATTATTTTACTTATGGAATTTATTCTCAATAAATTTTCCTCTGTAACCATATTTGGTTTTGCTGCCTCAATAGAAATATTAAATACTGTAGCAATTGCCGTGGTCATAAATGTACTGACATAAATCATCCATACCTTTAGATTATATTTGCATGATATAAAATATAAAAGTACCAATAACACTCCATTTAATATATCCATAGAAATCACCAATACTTTTCTGTCCAACCTATCTGACAATATCCCTGCCAATGGCCCTATAAGTATCAAAGGTACTGACCCTAATACTAATGTAGTAGCAAATGACAGTCCTGAATTTGTAACCCTCAAAATATATAGTCCTATTACAAATGTATATAGTGATGACCCCATAAGGGATATAGTTTTACCTATTGTAAACAATAAAATATTTGAAAAATCCCTTTTACATTTCTTCATAAAATTACCCCCTATCCGTTAATTCCATTATAGATAGTGGGGTATAGACCATATAAAGCATATAAATATATATTTTTTCTATAAGAATACAGAAGAATGTGAGGTTAACACTATCTTTTCCCCAAAATTATATAAGTATATACCCTTTCTCCTTCTGCAAAATAATTTTCATATTTTCCACCTCTTCTAACTGTATCTCCTATTTTCTGATATATTATTTTATAATTTAATTTTTCTATTTCTTGATTAATATTTTTTAAAATAAAATTCTTTCTATATTTAGTCTCTATCAAACTATTGAAATTAAACTTATCAAATAATATATACGCCCCAATCAAATAACTATCTTTCTTGACCAGTTTATCTATTGAATGTAGTAAGAAGTCTTCATGATCAAAGCTATAATTACTAGTACCTGAATAATCTATTATTACATCTAAAGACCTATTAGCTATAGGCATATTTAAAAAGTCACCATTTATAAATGATATATTTTTTTTCACACTAGATTGCTCCAAAACACTCTTTAGAAATCTTTGACTATTTATATCTTTATCTACTGATATATATGTAGACTGGCTAGGTAAATCATTGTATATATATCTAAGTAAAAAACCTATTCCCGTACCCAACTCCAGTATAATTTTGTTTTCTAGTTGTGTAAAATCTATCTTCCTATGTGTCCATTCCAAACCCTTATATACATTTTCTAGATATTCTAATGCTGTATAATCCATATATTCTTTTATTATATCTAAATTTCCATTATATTTATTGTGACCCTTTATTTCTTCTGTAAACAATATTCCATCTTCAATCTTATAAATATTGGAACAATTTCTGCACTGGATAACTCCATTTATAATCTGATTATCATATATTTCTCCCTTATGTAATACCACTTTTCCTCCACATTTTATGCATTTGATATTACTAATAATATTTAAACTTACTCCTATCTTAAATTTTTCATGTCTATAATCAATAGATAGTTCTTCAATCTTTTTTTCCAATTTTATTTTTGCCATGTTTAATTCCCTAATCTTGTTTTTTATATCATTATATTTATCTTCAAAAAATGACTTTCGATATGCCCTCTCTTGTACATAGTTTAATTTACCCAATCTTTTAAACATAAAAATAGATTTGATTTCATTTAACGTAAATCCCATATCCTTAAACTCTACTATCCCTTTAAAATCTTCTTGGCACCTATCATCAAAATCATAGTGTCCCCCCAATTTCTCTGGTATTATAAGTCCCAAATCCATATAATGTCTTATGGTGTCTATGGTCACATTATTTTTTGAAGCAAATTTCCCTATCTTCATATTTTCTCCCCTTTAACAATTGATATAAGTGAACTATAAATATATAGAATTTACTATTACTATATATTCTTTAATGTCCTTTAGATTACCTGTATATTTATAATTTAAAAACAAGAGCCAACTCATGTAATGTAACTTAGTTAGCCCTTGCTTTTTTATATTTGTATCTATTTAATATTCATAGCCTTAAATATAACTGTTGCTGCTTGGGATCTCGTAGCTTTGTCTTTTGGTCTTACTGTGTTATCCGTATATCCGGTTATTATCCCTTTTTCTATTACTCTTTCCATTGCTTCTTCTGCCCAGTTTGATATTTCTTTACTGTCTTTGAATTTTCTTTTGATTTCTGTGTTTTCTAGTTTGGCTGCCTTTGCTATTATTACTGCCATTTGTTCTCTTGTTATGTTTTCGTCTGGCCTAAATCTTTCGTCTTTGTATCCTAATACTATTCCATGATAGGATGCTGTGGATATTATATCCTTTGCCCAATGTCCCTTTGTATCTTTGAATTCTATTCCTGGTTTTGCTTCTAAATCTAATGCTTTTACTAATACTGCTATAAATTCTGATCTTGTTATATTTTTATTGGGTTTGAATGTACTGTCTATATATCCTTTTATTGCTCCTTCTTCCATTAATGCTTTGATATATTTTTCTGCCCAATGTCCTTTTATATCTGTTAGGTTTATTTTTTGTTTTTGTTGTATTTCTATGTTTTCTGTTTCTTTTTCTGCTTCCTCTGTAGCTAGTACTGCAAATTTTGTAAAGTGCTCTACTTCTCCTGTTACTTTTCCTTTTTTGTAGTCTACTTTTACATTGTCTAATTCTTTCCACTGTTCTTTTTTCTCGTCGTAATAGTATATGCTTATTTTTTCTTTACCTGCTTTTTCTTTGTCAAATGTCATTTCTATTATTACTGATTTGTCAAACTTTCCTTTTTTGTCTTTTGTTATTTCTAGTACTTTACTTATTATCTTTTGTCTTTTTTCTGTCTTTAGTTTTGATGTGTTTGTTACTTTTGATATTTTTACATATATATTTTTGTCTATTGCTGTTTTTGGTATTTTTATTGTTGTTCCGTGCTTTTCTACTGTTCCTCCTTTGGTGGAGCTTATTTTTTCTCCGCTAGGTTTAGAATTACTTCTTCCAGAACTGCTTCTTCCAGATGATGAACCACTATTATCGTCTTCTTCTTTTTTGTATGTTATTGTATAAGTTTCTTTTACTTTATTCCCTACACTATCTACTGCATTTATTTCTATTGTATTTTTCCCTTCTACTAAGATTATTTTGTATTTCCCTTCTATTCCTTCTATTCCTTCTCCGTTTAATTTTACTTCTGGTATTATTTCTCCATCTAAATTGTCTTTTACACTTATGCTAAATTCAAATATCTCTTTCTTTACTGTTTTATTTACTAAATTTGTTTCTATTTCTGGCGCCCTATCATCATTTTCTATTAATTCAGACCAAATTGGTTTTCTATATTTCATGCCATCTAATACATAAAACCACACTATTTTGTCTCCAGATTTCACTGCTAACTTATCAGAATAAATATCAGGTACTTCATCGTTTACGGAATACATCCAACCTCCCATGCCTTTATTTTCTATTCCATATATAGATGTAACCATAACCCCTGACATTTTATATTCATCAGTAGTAGCCTGTAGTGCACCCAAAGCCGTCAGACCTGCTTTATGTTGTTTAGTATTGATTGTGACTTTCTTCGGATTAGACTTTATATCATATTCTTCTCCTTGCTCTGTAATTATAGCAGTATA
This sequence comes from Clostridiisalibacter paucivorans DSM 22131, assembly GCF_000620125.1. Lineage (NCBI taxonomy): Bacteria > Bacillati > Bacillota > Tissierellia > Tissierellales > Thermohalobacteraceae > Clostridiisalibacter > Clostridiisalibacter paucivorans. The sequence continues at coordinate 8,692 of NZ_JHVL01000056.1, forward strand.
TACATCAAGTGTCTCCTTTATTTGCTCTATAATCTCTATTTTAATTGTTCCGAAGATATCTTCATTTTCTACTAAAATAGCTTTTATTTCTACTGTTCCCCTTGCTACTGGTATAACTTCACCACTTTTAATATCTACTGTCGCAATTTTTTTATTAGAACTCTCCCATTTTATTTCTTTTCCTTCTATAATCTCTCCTTGATCATCCAATACCTTTGCAGTTAATTTTGTAGTTTCTTCTAAATCTATCTTTTCTATATTAGGTTCAATCTTTATTTCTCCTATATTGCTATTAGTTACACTTATAGTTACTTTGTCTTGTATATCCGTATCTCTTACCCTTGCTATAATATCTACTTGTCCAATACCATTAGTCTTTACAAAACCGTTATCAACAGAAGCTATATCTTCATTTAAACTTATCCATTCCATTTTGGCATTTTCTAATGTATTATTTTCTTTGTCATATACTATTGCTTTTAATTGAACTGTTTTTCCTAAATATATTATAGGGTTTTTCGATTGAATTATTTCAATCTTTTTTGCTTCTCCTTCTTCTTCATATTCAAGTGCCAATATCTTAAACATAGATTCATTATTATATAAGTCAACTAATGCTGCAAATACTGTATATGTAGAACCATAGTATGCAAATTCATCATCTTCACCTTTAGAATAACCACTTAATTCAGGTCTATTTTGGCGAATTATTTTACTCTTCAACAATGCATCTACCATCGTGTTCCCATTTTTAATCCACTCTTTTGAATATAGTGGATTAATATCATTAGCAATAAGGGCTTGGATTATCCTTCCAGTAGCTAATGTACTATTTTTACCTTGCTTCCAACCTTCTTTTATATCGAAACCACCATCTTCATTTTGCTTTTCTTTAAGGAAACTGATGAGTCTATCTACCTCTTCTTCGACTCCATCTATATCTTTATGTTTTGCTAATGCAGTAAGAACTAGTGCTTCCGTATGAACCTCTGTATAGGTATGAGAATCTTTTGCATGTACCATTTCAATCAATCTATTTATAGCAGAAACTTCATCATATTTTGCTCCTGCCATATCTAATGCCATAATGGACATGGCTAATACTTCAATGGAATTCCTATCACCACGTTTACTTGTTTTTAATATAAACTCGCCTTTATTTTCTCCATCCATAACTTGAGAAGATTTCAACTCATAAACATAATTTCTGACCTCATCTTCGCTTATTACATCATGTCTAGGATCTAAATTTGAACCTATAAGAGAAATTATAGTCTTTGATATTTGCCAAGCACTATCTGTTTTTGTATATCTGAAAATATGATTTTGTAATAAATCTATGTCCATTCCCACCAAATTAGCCGCTGGTGCTGCTACAAATTCAAATTGTCTTTTAAAAACATAATGTTCTTTTAAAAATTCTATTTCCTCATTTAAAATATTTTGTATCTCTTCATTGTTTCCAATATCATGATACATAGAAGTTTCCATGTATACATCTGCCAATGCTGCAAATCCAGTTTCAGTGCATTTAAAATCTGAAAATATTTGTTCTTCTGGAGTGCCCTCAGGGTTCTCATTATATTCAAATCCTCCATCTTCAATCTGACGATCTAACAATACTTCAATCATCGTATGACCATTTTTTACCCATGTAGACGGGTCTATATCATTTGCAATCAACGCCTGAAGTACTGTACCAATAGCAAATGGGTTATTCTCATACCCACTATGGTTAAATCCTCCATCTCCATTTTGTTGTAATCTTATATATTTTAATACTTTATCTATAGCCGTTTGAACTCCAGCTATATCCTTATGTCTAGATAATGCCGTTATTGCCAATGCCTTTGTTTCTACTTCTGTATAAAGCCCATCTTTTTCATATTTACTATCTCCTAACATTTCCAAAAGTCTATTTACAGCTTGTTTTTCATCATATCTCCCATTGGCCATATCTAATGCCATTATTGAAAGAGATTGACTTACAATGCTATCTTTATATCCTGTCTCATTAACTATAAATTCTCCATTTTTCCTCTGACTGTCAACAAGTAATTTAACATAATTATTATATTTTATATTTCCATCACTATCTTTAATTAAATAACATTTTGGGTTTTCTCCTGCCCCAACTATTTCCATAATATTTTTTGCATAATGAATAGCATAATCTTTAGTATATAACCTCAAATTGTCTTTCACTTGCAATTTTTCTACATTGAAATCATCTCTTATATGTTCTACTGATAAAGTTGCCATATAGTCAAAAGAATTATGTTTTTCATAAAAATCAATTAACTTGTTTAAAGCTGCTTTGACTCTAAGACTTATATCTTCAGCATTTTTAATTATTATGGTTTTTTCATCAAATATTTTATTATTATCTTTCAACTCAACCTTTATATCAATTTCCCCAGCCTTTAATCCTATTGCAACTCCATTCTCAACCTTCAATACTGATGGGTCCGAAGATGTCCAAATTAATTCTATATCTTTAATTAAATTATCATCCTTATCATATACATTAGCCTCAATTTGTAGTTCTTCTCCTATAAGGATTTCTTGTTTTTCTAGTTCTATATTCACCTTTTCTGGTGGACTAGTTACAACATATTTTAATTGATGATACATAGATTTACCATTGTATAAATCGGCTAATGCTGCTAAAGCATATTGAGTTGTACTGTATCCTGCAGAACTATTTTCAGGTTTAAGTTTAAATCTATTACCTCTTTTACAAGCTAATATACCATCAAGCAATGTTATCTTATTTCCATATTTATCATATTGTACCCATTTATCTGCTAAAGGATCTTCTCCTAAAGCAATTATGCCTTGAACAATTAAAGATGTATCTTCACAATTTTCTATCAAACCATTATGTCCCTGTACACTTTTAAAATACATCTTTATACCATCAATTATAGCTTTTACGCCTTCAAAATCTTGATAATTTGATAATGCTATAAGCGTCCAAGCTGTAGCAGCATTATCTGGTGATGAATAAGATTTTGCATAATACTTATCCTCATCTTTGTTTAATTTACCTAAAAGTGCTTTTATAGCTGCTTCTTTACTATATTCTGCTCCACTCATATCAAGGGCCACTATAGCTTTAGCAATATATCCTATATCACTTTCTTTATAAAACTCTGGTTTTGCTACTGTTATAAGAGAAATATAGTCCTTATCATTATAGTCTTTAGGCTCTTCTCCAGCAGCTATTAGATTCATTATATTTCTTCCATTATTATGAAGATTGCTACTTCCATATATATTTATGTTTTTAACTATTTCAGATACTTCAACTCCAGCATGTCTTAATCCCAATGAAGTAATAAAATCATAATTATCCTTAGTCTTAAAATATTCTTTAACTTCATCTATAGTTTCTTTTATTTTATCTTCATCGCTCTTTCCTATAAATATATCAAGTTTAACATCCGAAGATATATATCCATTAGAGCCTTTAGATGCCTTGCCTGTAATAGTTACTTGTCCCTCATCTAATGCAGTAAGTATACTATTTTCATCTACCTTTGCACATTCCTCTGGAGTAATAGTCCATTCAATATTTGAGTTTTCTATGATTTCATCATCTACATCATATACAACAGCGTTTATTTTAACTTTTTCCCCTACTTTTATTTCAGATAGATTATCATCTATAGATACTTCTATTTTATTTGGGACTACTGGTATAACATCAATTGCTATTGTTTCCTTAATATCAAAATCTTTTATTTGAACTGTAATATTAGCTGTACCAGGTGCAATTCCCTTAACTAAACCTGTTTTTGGATCTATTTCTACAACAGATAGATTATCAGAGTTCCAAACAAATTCTTGTTTAGGTACAAAATTTCCGTTGTTATCATAAGTCTTAGCCTTAAGTTGTAATGATTTCCCTGATTTTACTTTTTTCTTATCATCTTCTGACGATATCTCTACTTTCACAGGTTCTCCAACTTCTATCTTCAATTCTTCATAAGTGGAATTATATTTATTAGCATCTATATTTGCAATAAATGCCAATACAGTTGCCTCATCATCAGTATAACTACTACTAATAGAATTTTTAAATTCATTTCCTAATTTATATGATAGTAATGATTCTATCATGGAAACACTATTGCCATATTTATCTTTCTGTAACCAATTGTCCGCTGTTATATCTTCACCCATTGCTACTAATGCCTGTATTGTATAGGAGATTGTATTTGACTGTGTTTTTTCATTCCATTCACTTGCCTGTTGTTTTAGATAATTTTTCCCTTTTTCAAGTAATTTAGCCACTCCTTCTTCATTTTCATAATTCGAAAGAGCTATGAGAGATATTGCAGTTCTCTCAATATGAGGTTTATTTGACCATGATGAATAAACTACATATGCACTATCCCCATCAATATAAAACGTATCCATTAATGCCCTAACTGCATTAGTACTATTATAGTAAGCCCCAGCCATATCTAATGCAATTACTGAATTTGCAATATAATCAGCTTGTTTTTCATCACTTTCATGATAATAATATCCACTGGGATAAAAATAACCTTCTTCTGTCTGAGCATTGGCTAAATAGCTAACTAGATCTTTCCCATTATAATCTCTTGGATCTTGACCTGCTGCTATTAATCCCATTATAGCTTTAGCATAATCTTCAGATTCGGAACCATTCCATCCAGTATCAAAGTTTGGCTCTTTTATATCAAGTTTGTCTTTTATAATTGTATTATCTATCTCTACTCTATTTGCTGCTAATGCCTCTAAATAATCATATTTAGATTTATCCTTGTAATAATCCTTTAATTCATCAATAACCTTTTGGGTTCTTTGTTGTAATGTCTGGTCAGGTGCAACTGTCAATTTAATGGGTTTTTCTGTTTCAACTTCTTTGTTACCTTTATAGCCAGATTGATACACACTTTCTGTCACAGTTTCTCCCGTTGTTACTTCTGTCTTATCCAAACAAAATTCAGATTCTAATTTTTCTGCTCTTACTACTGATATACTGAATAATCCTGTTCCTAAAGATGTCATCAGCAATGTAAATACTAATAATATTGATACTATCTTAGTGTACTTTTTCATCTTTGACCCCCTCAAATAATATGTATAAAAATGATTAAACGCTTTACTTTAAAAAATAAAACAAACCATAATATCCCCCCTTATGTTAAATAAAAAAAGACGTCCCATTTAAATGAAGATATAAGATATCTCCATCTAAATAGAAACGCCTCTAGTTTTCTAGTCAGCATTTGATTTCATTTTACAATTTAATTGATTTTTTAACTTCTTCTACCCTTATAGGGATATTATTCTGTACTACTATCTTTAACTCTCCATATCCTGTTTTTCTAATAAGTTCAATGAGATTTCTTTCTTTAGCATTTAAATAAAGCTTTGTTTGTGGCATAGCCATTATCTTCAGCCCCCTTATGCTATTCTAAAAATAACTAGCCTTATAGTTATATACAAAGTATATAATCATCTAATTTGTATATTAAACTCCTACCAATACCTTTTCCATAATCTTTGTAGGAGATATATCATTAGTTATCAACACATATCTAATATTTTTAATGCTACAAATCTTTTTTTGTTCATCTATGAAGTTTCCTATTTTTTCGGTGTATATTTTTTTTACTCTGTCATTCATATCTATTAATCTATCATATCCTGATTCCATTTTTATTGATTTAAATTCATCTAGAAAATCTGGGATTATTTCTTCTTGAGCTAATACTTGAATTATTACAACTTCTTGGTCATCTCCAGATAAACTGTCTAAAATATTTTCAAGATTTTTACCAAATAAATCAGATATAACAAAGGTAATACCCTTTTTATAATCCCTTACCTGTGCTATAGCATTGAAATCCGTCTTACCATATATATCTATAGAATCTAATTTAAGTTCTACTGTATGAATAGATTCCATACCTTGAACAGATTGACAAAGAATTTGTAAATCTTGATTAAACCCATATATAGTAAGCTTATTCATCTGTTTTAAAGCAGTATATCCTAATTCCAGTGCAAGCAATTTAGCTATATCCCATTTATTAGGATTACCATAATCCATAGATGCACTTATATCAATGAATATATTTATATCTGATTGTCCCTTTCCCAAACTGGTTCACCTTCTTCAATTCTTTAAATGTTAGAAAGTCTCTATTTACTTTTTGTCATGATTTTTCAAAATAAAAAAACCTTTTCTCTCAGGAAAAGGTTTTCGATATACTATACCATAGGTTTAAAGACAAAATGGAATAACTACTATTTATACATACAAATAATACACCTAAGTAAAAGTTTGTCTTTTAAACACAAGAAATTTATAATATATCTTCCCTTCCTCTAAGTCGGAGGATAATAGAAGAATATGATATCAGATCTCCTGACTTACGGATCATCTTACAGCCAAACCTTCCCATCATAATGACAGTGGTCTATAATGGCATTCATCCCCGCTTACAGTTGCGACTACAGTAAAGGTTTCTCACCTTTTTCCCTGATTATCATATTATTTTAGATTATATTAGCTACTATACTTTAGATTATACCATTACAATAAATATTGTCAATATTATTAAATTTTAGCTTTGTAATGCCAAACTATGATAATATTAATTTTACAAAGAAATGTCCCACAATAATTGTTAGATTATTGCGAGACACCTATTTGTTCAAATTTAATATATAATTCTATTCTTTATTTTACATTTTCAATAAATCGCTTAAATATAGTTGATACCTCTGCTCTACTGGCGTTAGCTAAAGGGTTAAGTTTATTGTCTTCTTTACCTATCATTAATTCACTGCCTACAGCCCATGTCATGGCTTCTCTTGCCCAGTTACTTATATTTTCTTTGTCAGTGAATATTTCCATATTTCCTTTTATTTCAGTATTTAATCCCTTTATCTCTGCATATCTATATAACATTACAGCTAACTGTTCCCTTGTAATATTATTTTCAGGCTTAAATTCCGTATCAGTTATACCTTTTACTATAGATCTTTCTAATGTCCACTTTATTGCCTCTGCATACCATTGATCATCTTTGACATCTATAAAAGATTTTCCTAACCCATTTATGGATGGTGAACCATCAAGTCTATAAAGGACTGTAACAAGCATTCCTCTTGTCATAGTCAAGTTTGGGCTGAAGGTTTTCTCTCCAGTTCCTGTGAATAGTCCTTTTTGTACAGCATACATTACACTTTCATAGAACCAATCATCTTCTTTTACATCAATAAAACTTATACTATTGTCATATCCTACTATATAATATGATAAATGATCTGTTTTAAATATTACAAACTCTGTTTTTTCATTATATCTGGATTTTATTTTTTTCAGTTCCCCTTTATCATTTAAATGCCATACTGATACTTTATCCTTCTTTTGTCCCGCTTTCAGTTTATATGGTAGGGATATAGTTATTTGTTTTCCTCCAAATGATGATATCTTATCTTCTTTGCTCATTATACTTATATTGTATATTATTTCTTCTTTTACTGTAGATTTCTGCCGTTGTGTGAGCTTTTCTTCTTTTATTTTATCTATTATTATTTTAATATCTTCTCCTTTTGCCTGTTTTGATATTTCTTTTAATGCCTTATTAGGTATTGATATGGTAGCTATTGGTGTTTTTAGATTCAAATCAAGTCTTTCCTTTGATATCTCATCTACTGAAATTTTGGGTACTTCTATATTTGCTTTTGATATCTCTTTACCCTTAGCCATATTGATTGTAATGCTAGTTATATCACTGTCCTCTATCTCTTTTAATATATCTTTTATCTGATCTGTTGTCACTTTTGAATTAGCTATTCCATTTTTAATTTTAGTTTCTGCTTTTATATCTACTGTGTTTTCTGCAATGGTTTCTTCTATAGGTATTTCTTCACTTCCTTTTATTTTTGAAGGCACGTTTCCTGAATCAAATGCTCCAAGTTCTTTAAGTTTATCTATTGCATCATTATAGTTTTTAACATCTCCTACTGTGATGTATAGCTTTTGTTTGTCTGTAAGTTTCTTATATGCCTTATCTGCTTCCATAATTTTATCTTTATCTTTAAGGGTTACCCTAGAAGTAACTGGAATCTTTTTAAGCAAATCCTTAACAGCTTCAATTTCCTTAAAGAAAATAATACGATTTTCTACATCTTCAAGCCTTTGAATATTTGTTACCTTGGACTGCTCAGATGAAGATAGTATTTCAAAAATATCTCTAATACTTTTAATTTCATCTTCATCTAAAAGTGTGATTTTTCCTATTGATGGCAATTCATCTATTAGTGATATAAGGTGTTCTGCTCCATTGTCTGGTGTAATTATATTAAGTCTGTACCATGTTCCAGTATAGTTTCGTTTCTCCGTTTCTTGATTATTCATAGACGGCCATGCATATTCTCCTACTCCTATATTGATATAATCTCCCGAACGTACAGGTATATACTGGGTTCGTTTATAAAAGGATACTCCTTCTTTATTACTAGTAACTCTATCATTTAAGAAGGTCTTTACCAAATAATTTCTATTTGATGCCGTAGGTGTAACCTTTAGCTTTTTAATATTTGATGGGAGAATCAAAGTATATTCATTTATATCAGAATCAAATGATGGATAAAGAGTACCTTTGCTAAGCTTAAGTTTAGCCAGGGAGGTGTCTGAATTTCCCCAAGTACCTCCTAAATCTTCACCTAGATTTTGTGTAAACATTACTCGGATTTCATCCCCTCTAGAAAGCTTTCCATTACTAACTGAAAACTTTTGGAAACCTTCGTTGACAAAGAAGTCATTTAATGTTCCCATCCAACCAGAACCTGATGTTCCATCAAACTCACCAAGGGATTTTCCATCCTTTGTAATACTGGCTAGATACTCAATCTCATAATCATCAATACCTCTAGGCTTTGAACCACCTGTGCCAGTCCAACCATAACCGTTTTCAGCAAGTGCCCTTAATACTATCGTCATCATAGTATCCTCTTCAGCATATTCAAAACCCCGTTCTCTTACAATTGTACCTGTAAAATCACCACCTGAATAAGTAGTATTTTCAACATATACGTCTACTGTACCAACTACATCGCCAAAATCAGGTATAACACCATCAATAATTTTTTCCTCTACAACAGCCATGGCATCAATTGCTTTTTCTTTTGCCAATACTACATCTTCTATAGTTGAGGCTGTTGAAATTTCATCAATGCCTATATTTTTTGCTGTAGTAAGCTCAACCCATCCATCATCGGTGTAGTTGCTACTTCTATAATTAGAATATGCTTCTTCTATTTGGTTGATAGCATTTGTTTTAGCCAATGCTAGCTCAGGGTTATCATCGGGGTCAATGCTACTATCTACAGGTCCCCATGTAATAGTTACAGTTACATCTTGATATGGCATAATAAATTGAGATCCTTCATCAGCAAAAACTATTGATTCATATTTTAAACCCTTTTCCATAAAATTCGAATCCTGTACTCTAAGTGTATATTGCTGAATATTAGCTGCATCACCAATCTCTATGTGTTTGACCTCATATGGAACACCATGTATTAATATAGTCCTGTTCTTTATAGACATTTGTTCTTCTAAGCCAAAATCAGTACATATGCCCGATACATCTCCATCATCAAGTATCTTCCAACCGTCCCCTTCTACATCACCCTCAAAGAAATAGGCAAATTTATCTATAGTAGATACAAACCTAACTCGATTGTCAGGATATGCACTTATAGCAGATGCTGTGTGGGAATCATAGACATCTTTTCCTTCAATATCTCTTTTATTAACTTTAAATTCATATAGAAGCTCTGTATCCTCTCCATGTGCTTTTACATACTCTATCATATCCTCTATTGCTGCTTTTGCTGATGGGCTGTGGGCAGCAATTTCAAGATTCAATTTATAAGATTCAATCTCTGGAAGACCTACATCATATACCTTTTTTATATCAGAATATTTTTCTACCTCTAATCCAGTCAATTGATTCCTTTGATAGTCACTCATAGAATCATAGCTATTAATCAAAGCTTCTGCTAAAAATGCATTTCTTTGTCCTAGCAATGAAGCATCATCGGGCAAACGCGATAGAATATCACGGAATCCCTCCATTTTTGATGTATTGTCATCCATAGTTTTATCTTGTATTGCTTCAATGCCATTTAAAGCATTATCTTGTGCTTCTTTAGCCTCCGCTAATGTTATCGCTTCATCTATTTCAGCAAATCCTGTTTCATAGAAGTTATTGATTTCTTTCCAATCATCTGTACTGAAAAAACTCTCTGGATAATCTCTATAGATTACATTTAACTCTTTCTTAAGTTCCTCCTTAATTACTTGAAGCTGCTCAGGGGATGTTCCCTTTACATGGATATATATTGTATCTCCAATAGTAAGTCCAGGAGCCTCCCCATCAAATACATTAGAAAAACCTTGTGCTGAATCATTCTCACGAAGATCATAAACACTTAGGGCATAATAGCCTGGTGAATAGAAGGTATAGCTAAATTCTCCTCCTAACCCTGTGACTATATCAGTATTGATATCTGACGGTGAAATATCTTCGATAGTTTCTGCTGCTTTACTTACAAAAACAGTAGCTCCTGACAAAGGATTAGCCTTAAGAGAATAGGTACTAATATGGGGCAAGGTATATATGGTAGACAAATTAAGTTCCTGCCCTTCATCAATTTCCATAATCCCATTTATACTTTTACCATCTTCTAATATAGACGATTGTTTGTATAAATCATGTAGCTGATTTTCGATAAAAGAATCATAACCTGTTCCAGAGGAATTTGCTTTAACAGGCTGCTCTAAGAAAGCCAGCGTAACTATATCTCCATCATGTAACTGAACAGCGTAACGGGATTTTTGTTCTGAAGTACGTTCTGGAGATTTGAATTTTAATGGCCCAATGCCCCGTCTTTGTATATCAACATTTGTGGTCAAGATTCCATTAATAGATGTGGCATAGAATTCATTAGTACCAACTATACTATTTTTTTCAGATGACAGAACTTCATCTCTCAATTTATCAATGGCTGTGTTAAGAGTGTTGTCACCTTCTAGGATTACAGTGTGTATCCCTGCCTTATCATTTAAATCTTCATCTAACCGTGCATGGAGACTATCCACTACCTTTAGAATTACGGTGATACTCTCCCTTTTATCCTCAAGACCGTTTACACCCCTCCATAGTTTCTCATATTGTTCCTTGATTTCATCATATTGCTTTTTGCCTACCTCACCATCTCCTGGAGCTAAATTATTATCCAGATATTGTCGTGTGCTTTCATAGGCATCTAGAAAAACGCTCCAGCTATTGTCAGTATAAAGAGACTCCTCTATTCTTTCTAGGTTATATACATTTAATAAATCATTTAAGGTATTATATTTTAATTTGGAATCATTGGTATCATCCTCTGCAAGAAGAGGGTCCATGGATTCCCTTGCTGCTCCAATATTATTGATTGTATCTTCTATTTCTGATAACATTTTGCTATCTGAACTATCATTTTGCTCTGTTGCCTCTCCATCTCCATCATATAAGGAATCTAATAGTTCTTGAGCCTCCTCCACTGCGGAATAATATATATCCCATGATGCTTGGGTAAAATCGGGATATAGGAAAGGCTCTGGAGGATTTTCTTCAGCCTCTTTTATAGTCTCATACAGTTCTGTGGTATTAAGATTTACTGTTGGAATTAAACTGCCAATGCTATTTTGCATCCCATAGACAGCTTGGGTAACCGTTTCCTGGGAACTATATACATCTTCATATACAGACTGAGCAACAGTAAGGGTGGTCTGCATATTAGTCCAAAAACTACCATCAACTCCAAGGTACTCTTTACCATTATAGCGATCATCAGCTTGATACCAGTCGGCAACATTATCTCCAGTAACACGATTCATTTCATTGACCAGACTGCTTTTATCTACTTCTTCAGTAGGTGCTTCTGGTGAGTCAACATAATGGATTAGAAGAGAACCTATATTCTCATAAGATTTATCTTCACAAATAATCATACTTCTATAATCATCTGCATCATTACTATTAATATCTGTATATCCAGTTGAATCAAATGGCCATTCACTTAAATCTATCTTTATCCATGTATCTTTTGCAAAAGTTACATAGATATCTCTATTAACCATACTATAAAGACCACCTGAATAATTAAACTGTAAATAAATTTCATTTGTTCCTTTATTAACTTCAGCGCTATAATCTTTCATTTTCGTAGTCATATATTTATCACCAGCATAATATCCATAATCCATTAGCCCTTTACACTGCACATCAATAATCATAGTCCCTGAAGCATCATAGGCAAGAGAAGGAACTTCATATGTATCTGCTGCAAATGTTTGTATTGGTATTAGCTGAAATACCATTATTAAAACTAATAATAATGATATTTTGTGTGAAAATCTACTCTTCTTCATTTTCTACCTCCTAATTAATCAAATAGCGCTACCTGCTCATAGGCAGGTAACGCTGTTGTTCTATTTAGATAATTATGCTAGCGTGTTACTTTAAGCAATGCAATATATGGCTCATCTGTATCGTCTTGGACTATTACTCTAACAAGGGTTGTACCAACTGGTGCTACATTAATAGAAACTGGATCTCCAGAATTCACTTTTTGTCCATTAATCCAGATATTTGATGCAGTTGAAGTGACAACAACATCTCTTAGTGGTTGTATGCCTGTAGCAATATGAACTACCTGCTTACTGTCATTGCTTAGGTTAGCTGTAACTCCACCAACAGTCACTGTAGGTTTAGCTGTAGTTGACCCACTGCCCGATGTGTCTGTTATACTATGAATACCTTTAACTTCAGGTGATATTTCTCCAAAGGGAGGTACATCCTTTGCTACAGCATTGTACACACGAACATAGCGAATCCAGCTAAGGTCTACAGGTTCTCCATTACTATCTACTGCCCAATCAAGGTCTATTTTATCTCCACCTGGTGTAACATCGGCATAACCAAAGGCTCCTGCAGCTGTACTGCCGTTTTGTATGCCTCCCAAAAGTACCCCTGACAATGTCAAAGTATTTGTATTTGTATATCCTAAAGCATCCTGACCAGACTTATGCTCTGCAAAAGTAAGCTTGTTTGGACCCGTTGCTTTGTCAAGACCTGTGATATAATTGTCTGATAATGGAAACCAATTGTGATTATGATAAGCATTTGTAGCAACTTGATCAGTGTTTGATGTGTTTCCCTTTATATAGTATGGAATTGGTGCCTTATCACTTTCATTACTGCCTTTATCAAATGGATCTACATAGGTGACCTCATAGTTCCAATCTATATCATCGTCATAGTGGAAGGAACCTGCTATATCGTACCAAGTATCTCCATCCTGTGATACTTGTATCCCCCCTGGTTCAGAGTTTCCAGAAAAAGCATTACCTATAACCTCAAAATCATACCCGCCAGGATGATTGGGATCATTATCTATACGATCCATATCAAATACAATATATCCACCAAAGTATCCCAAAGAAACACCAGTGGTAGCCATATGCTCTACCATATTTTTATATGTTGTAGCACCAGAATTGTATACTGTTCCCCATCCCCCTGTATCTATACCTTCATTGGTAAACTGACCAGGAGCAGGAAGGAATGCATAGATACCACTGCCAGCAGAAGTATCTTCCTTAGGTTGATGAAAGGTAATAGTAATACTTTGTGCTTCACTTCCAACAGTAGCATCAAACTCAATCTTTGGTTGAGTAACATCATCTAATTTAACATCATACACCCCTGTAGTACCAGAAGGCTGGCTCAAACTTACATCTGTTGCAACCATATTTGTAATTGCAACACTACCGCTGCCACTATTAGGTCTAATTACCAACAATAGCTGATTAGGGTAGTATATATTGGCATTAGAACCTATATATACAGCATCATATTCATTTGTTCCTGTCTCCTCAAATACCATCAAAGATTCTGGTGGGACAGGAGAATAATCTGGATCTCCAAAATATAAATTTATTAAACCAGTATCCATAGGATTTCCAGTATCACCAACAGCCGCTTGTGTAAAATTTGGCATAAATGTCATAAGTATTAATAAAATCACCAATGTTAATACAAATATCTTATTGCTGTTTTTTGCTTTACTAATTTTAACCACTTTCCATCACTCCCCTTTAAATTTTTCCCTCTTTAATAGTCATAAATATTTACTTTTCCTAATCCTCCTCTCCCTTTCTGCACAAATAGACTAATTTTATGTAGAATTTATTGTATATAACAAAAACACCTGTATTTTCCATGAAAAAATACAGGTGTCCTAATACACTCTATCCTAAAATCACATTATTCACTTCCTGTATATTATTTTTCTTGGGAAAATAATAATACTTAATTATTTAAACAAGTATTCTGACTTAGCTTCATAGTTCCCCCCGCCTTCCCGCCAAAGCAGTGGCTTAATGGAGTTCACTCCACATCACAGTAACCCGATTGTTCAGGATTTACACCTGATTCCATAGTCTAAATAATGCATTTATACAAATATTTCCTTGCTTATATGTAGAAAAACTATTTTCTATTACATTTATTATATATAACAAAAACACCTGTATTTTCCATGAAAAAATACAGGTGTTTTAATACACTCTATCTTAAAATCACATTATTCACTTCCTGTATATTATTTTTCTTGGGAAAATAATAATACTTAATTATTTAAACAAGTATTCTGACTTAGCTTCATAGTTCCCTCCGCCTTCCCGCCAAAGCAGTGGCTTAATAGAGTTCACTCCACATCACAGTAACCCGATTGTCCAGGATTTACACCTGATTCCATAGTTTAAATAATGTATTTATACAAATATTTCCTTGCTTATGTACATACTACCATAATATATATAAATATGTCAATCAATACATAAAATTGTTACTGTCAAGTAATAGTTGGCAATTATTTTTCTTTAGATTTAATCATCCAATAACTATTGATTTTTAGGTTTTAAATTTATGTATTTAACACCCGTTAGGGCGAAATTATTTTAGACATTGTTATATTTCAATTTTATATCCTCATTACTGACCGTTAGGGCATAGATATCCTGTATTTAATATTATTAGAAACGATATCTTTAAAAGCTTAGCTTTAGGTTACTTGCACATCTATCACCTAGCATTTTCTGTATTGCCCTTCTTCCATTGGTTACAGCGCATTTCCTAAATGGAATAGAGGCTGTTTTATGCTTATATATTTTACTCTTTTTAGGCTTTCTAT
>NZ_JHVL01000057.1 GCF_000620125.1 Clostridiisalibacter paucivorans DSM 22131
TATTCAATCTCACCCATTACTGTCTTGATACATGTTTTCTTGAAACCTTTATTTCTATATATCTTCTTATCTCTTTCTTTCATTAGCTCATCATCTAGTTGATTAAGTAGCTCTGTGATTATTTCACATGCCTGACGGCAAACAAATTCATAAATCCTTTTCTCTAAATCCTTGAAATTTATATCCATTTCCTTTAAACTTATCTTATACATGTAATCACCTAACTTTCTAGTTTTCTTCGCAGATACTATTATATTGGATGATGCATGTATATGAAAGATGCCTTAAGGCATCTTTTTTATTTTTTGTCCTTTTTGCCTACTAAAATTATACTCTAAGGTAATGATAATAGATGACTTTTTAGCCAATGGAAGGGCTGTATTGGGGCTTAAGGATATAATAGAACAAGCAGGTGCAGAGTTAGTATCGGTTGGAATAGTAATTGAAAAGGGTTTTCAAGATGGTGGACAGATGTTAAGAGATATGGGAATTGATGTCCATTCTCTAGCTATAATTGAATCAATAGAAGATGGTAAGGTTATTTTTAAATAAGAAAAGACTCTAGTCTTTTCCATTACATATATAATATTTTAAATCAAAACAAAGGAGAGAAAGAAATGCTTAAAAAATCTATTTATTTAATGTTAGCTGTAGTTTTAGGTTTATCTATGGTACTTACAGGATGTGGTGGAGAGAAGGCATCAAATGATGTGAATGATATGAAGGTAGGATTTATTTATGTAGGTCCTATAGGAGATGGGGGCTGGAGTTATTCCCATAATGAAGGAAGATTATACCTTGAAGAAGAATTGGGAGTAGAGACTATTTATAAGGAATCAGTACCTGAAGGTCCAGAAGTAGAAAAGGTAATAAGAGATATGATTGATCAGGGTGCAGAAGTTGTATTTGCTACTAGTTTTGGATATATGGATTATATGGCAAAGGTATCTAAGGATTATCCAGATGTAGCATTTTTACATTGTTCAGGGTATAGAACGACAGAAAATATGGGAAATTATTTTGGAAGGATATATGAGCCCAGATACTTATCAGGTATAGTTGCAGGAATGAAAACTAAAACCAATAAGATTGGATATGTAGCAGCATATGAGATACCAGAGGTTGTAAGGGGAATAAATGCCTTTACCTTAGGTGTTAGATCGGTAAATCCTGAAGCAGAAGTGGAGGTTAGATGGACTCACACATGGTATGATCCTGCCAAAGAGAAGGAAGCAGCCAATGCATTATTAGATGAAGGTATAGATGTAATAGCACAACATCAAGATACAGCAGGTCCACAACAAGCTGCAGAGGAAAAAGGAGCTTTTTCTATAGGATATAACACAGATATGAAGGATAAAGCACCTAATGCCTATATGACATCACCTGTTTGGAATTGGGGACCCTATTATGTAAAAAATGTTAAGGCTGTAATGGAAGGAAACTGGGCTCCAGAGAGTTATTGGGGAGGACTTGAAGATGATATAGTTGAGTTGGCATCTTTGACTGAATTGGCACCAGAGGGGGCAAAAGAAAAAGTTGAAGAGGCTACCCAAAAGATTAAAGAAGGCTCTTTTAAAGTATTTGCAGGTCCAATAAAGGATCAACAAGGAAATATAAAGGTCAAAGAGGGACAAGTTCTCACTGATGAGGAATTAATATCTATGGATTGGTTTGTTGAAGGAGTAAAGGGCAAAATAAAAAAATAAGGTGATAAAGATGGAAAATTTACCATTAATATATATGGATGAAATAAGTAAAACCTTTGGCAAGATTATAGCCAATAAGAATATAACATTCAAAGTGAAATCGGGAGAAATACATTCAATACTTGGAGAAAATGGAGCTGGTAAAAGTACCCTTATGAATATACTGTCAGGCATATATAAGCCTGACAGTGGTTCTATTTATATACAAGGAGAGAAAGTATTTTTGAATTCTCCAAAGGATGCTATAGAAATAGGAATTGGTATGATACATCAACATTTTAAATTGGTAGATGTTTTGACTGCTAAAGAGAATATTATCGCAGGACAAAGGGGAACGCTCTTTATAAATGGTAAAAAATTATCTAGGGAGATAAAAAATATATCTGAAAAATATGGTTTAGAGATAGATCCTGATAAAAAAGTTTATGATATGCCTGTGGCTGAAAAACAAAGATTAGAGATACTAAAAGTTCTTTACAGAGGTTCAAAGATACTGATATTAGACGAGCCTACTGCAGTATTAACTCCTCAAGAAACGAAAAAATTATTTGATATTATACGAAAAATGAAATCAGAAGGCTGTGCTGTAATAATTATAACCCATAAATTAAATGAGGTAATGGATATAAGTGATAAGATAACAGTGTTGAGAAAGGGAGAGGCTATAAAGACATTAGAAAAAGTGGAAACAAACTCAAAAGAGTTGGCAGATTTGATGGTAGGAAGACAAGTCAATTTATCTATAAATAGAACATTTATAGAAGAGAAAAAGACTATATTAAAAGTAGAGAATATATCTGCTGTAAATAGAGATAATACAAAAATATTAAATAATATATCTTTTGAATTAAATAGTGGAGAGATATTAGGAGTGGCAGGTGTGGCTGGCAGTGGACAAAAGGAATTGTGTGAAGCCATAGCAGGTTTAAACTATATAGATGAAGGCAGTATTGTATATAAGGGTGAAAATATTGTAGGAAAATCAGCTAGAGATATTATAAATATGGGTATAAGTATGAGCTTTGTTCCTGAAGATAGATTGGGAATGGGACTAGTAGGTTCTATGGATATAGTAGATAATGTATTGCTCAAGAACTATCAAAAATCTTCTAGTATTTTGATTGATAGAAAGCCCATAAGAAATAAGTCAAAAAATATAATAGATAAATTGGGTATAGTTACTCCCAGTATGAATCATCCAGTAAGGCAGCTTTCTGGTGGAAATATACAAAAGGTTTTACTGGGAAGAGAGATAGATAATCAACCAGACCTTATGATAACTGCATACCCTGCAAGGGGACTTGATGTTGGTTCTGCTTATATGGTATATGATTTATTGAATAAACAAAAAGAGAAAGGTGTAGGTATATTATTTATTGGAGAAGATTTAGATGTGCTTCTTGAATTAAGTGATAGGATAATGGTTCTATGTGAAGGAAAGGTCACTGGTATTGTATCAGCTACTTATGTAACTAAGGAAGATTTGGGTCTTATGATGGCTGGAGAAACTTTCAAGAGAGGAAATGATATGGTTGTATAGAATAGCTAAGAAAACAGAAATGGACAATAAGAAAGTAATCATTATAAGGGTTGCTGCGGTATTTGCTGCATTATTTACATCTGGATTATTTATACTGTTTTTAAATCATAATCCCATAGAAGTTTATACCTCAATGCTCAAAGGTTCCTTTGGTTCATTATATAGGTTTAGAGAGACCATAGTAAAAACTATACCTTTAGTTATAACTTCTTTGGGTATATTGATAGCATTTAAAATGAAATTTTGGAATATCGGCGGAGAAGGTCAAATCTGTATGGGTGCTTTTATGGCCAGTTTTATAGCATTGAAATTTCCAGAAGTCCCAAAACCTATACTATTATTTTTAATGATGATATTTGGTATGATAGGTGGAGGGATATGGGCATTTATACCTGCATTTTTCAAATCAAAGTTTAGTACTAATGAAACTTTATTTACATTAATGATGAATTATATAGCTATAAAATGGATTACTTATTTACAATATGGACCATGGAAAGACGAAAATGCGTTGGGTTTTCCTAAGATTCCTAATTTTACAGATAACGCTGTATTGCCTAAAGTTTTTGGCATCCATATGGGATGGATTATAGCATTGGCACTGGTAATTATTATATATGTTTTTATTAACCATACTAAGAAGGGATATGAGATATCAGTAATAGGTGAAAGCGAAAATACAGCTAGATATGCTGGTATAGATGTAAAAAAGACGGTATTAATTGCTATATTTTTGAGTGGAGGATTATGTGGACTTGCCGGTATGATACAAGCCTCTGCGGTAAATAACACACTTTCAGTTGAGCTTTCGGCAGGTGTAGGGTTTACAGCAATCATCACTGCATGGCTTTCTGGATTAAAACCTCATTTCATAATAATGGTTTCTTTTTTATTTGCAGTTCTTACTCAGGGAGGCTCATTTATTCAAACTGCATTTGAAATACCTCAATCGGCGGCTGAAATTTTACAAGGTATGGTTTTAATATTTGTATTGGGAAGTGAATTTTTCGTCAATTATAAAATAATCAGAAGATAATATTGGAGGTCTAAATATGGATTTTGTTTCTCTTTTAAAGGCATCTATACAAGCAGGAACCCCATTATTATTTGCTACACTGGGAGAAATAATAACTGAAAAAGTGGGCAATTTAAATTTAGGAGTTGAAGGACTGATGTTAATGGGTGCCGTAGTCGGTTTTCAGGTGGGGATATTAACATCAAATCCATTCTTGGCATTATTGGGAGCCATGCTTGCAGGGGCATTTGGAGGTTTGATATATGCTTTTTTAACTGTCTCTCTCAGGGCAAATCAAGTAGTATCAGGACTATCCTTAACTATATTTGGAACAGGATTTTCAGGGTTTATGGGCAAGAGACTAATCGGAGAGGTAGTACCTTTAGAATTACAAGAGTTTTTTAAGCCCATGTATATACCAGTTTTAGGAGATATACCATTTATGGGAAAGATACTTTTTAATCAAAATATCTTTGTGTATTTAGGATATGTAATGGCAGTGGTTTTGGGATTATACTTATATAAGACTAGAGTAGGACTTAATGTGAGAATGATAGGAGAAGATCCTTCAGCAGCAGATGCCAGTGGTATAAATGTAAATCTATATAAATATATCAATATAATGATGGGAGGAGCTTTATGTGGCCTAGGTGGAGCTTATTTATCATTGGTTTATGTACCTTCATGGCAGGAAAATGTTACGGCTGGACGTGGATGGATTGCAGTGGCATTGGTTATATTTGTGACATGGAATCCGTATAAGGCATTATTAGGTGCTTATTTTTTCGGAGGATTGGATATAATAGGATTTAGACTTCAAAAGTTTGATATAAAGGTTTCTCAATATATAATAGATATGTTACCGTATATAGCCACAATATTAGTACTTATAATGGTATCTATAAAAGGAAATAAGGAATATATGGCACCAAAGGGGCTGGGAAATTCCTATTTTAGAGAAGATAGATAAAAAGCTATGGAGAATATAAAACCATAGCTTTTTATTATATTAATGAAGGATTTTATGCTTTAAAATAGAATATATATTTTAGTCAAAGCATAAGCTATTGTGAAGAAAAAGACATGAAAGTGGTGGTAACGTGATTAGAGATTGGGAGAAGATATTACTTGTATATGAACAGGCTGTTGAAGAATTAAAAATAAAGTTTAAGAGTATAAGAAAGGAATATAGAAATACAGATGAATATTCGCCCATAGAGTTTGTTACTGGCAGAGTAAAAAAAATTTCAAGCATTATAGAAAAGGCAAAAAAAAGAAATATATCTATTGATAGCATAGAAGATGGAATTGAAGATATAGCAGGGATAAGGATTATGTGTCAATTGGTAGATGATATACATAGGGTAGTTAGTCTTATCAGGGACAGAGATGGAAAGGACCTAAAAATAGTAGAGGAAAGAGACTATATAAACAATATGAAAGAGAGTGGATATAGAAGCTATCATATAATAATAAAATACCCTGTTCATACAGCATTTGGAGCGAAAGAAATCTTAGCAGAGATACAGATAAGAACCTTAGCTATGAATTTCTGGGCTACTATTGAACATTCTTTAAATTATAAGTTTAAGCATAATATACCTAAAGATATAAAAGAACGGTTAAAAACTGCAGCAG
This sequence comes from Clostridiisalibacter paucivorans DSM 22131, assembly GCF_000620125.1. NCBI lineage: Bacteria > Bacillati > Bacillota > Tissierellia > Tissierellales > Thermohalobacteraceae > Clostridiisalibacter > Clostridiisalibacter paucivorans. The sequence goes on from NZ_JHVL01000057.1 coordinate 5,903, forward strand.
ATGCTGCATTTCTCCTGGATATGGAGATGTCAGCAATAAGGGATGAAATAATGGATGCACAGCAAATATTTCAAGCAAAATCTACAATTGTAGCTAAAATTCTAAGAAATATACAATACCTATATTTTTCAGGAAAGATAGAGGAGATAGAAGATATAAGAGACAGATTTTTTGATTTAAATGAAGAGGGAGATATAAATAGATTAAAAGAATTCAATAATTATCTAGAAAAATTGATGGACAAATATAATATTAGAAAACTCATATAGTTAGTGGTTGAAGACTACTAACTATATTTATGCCTTTATTTCTTTAGATATGTTTTTGGCAAAAATCTTTGCTTTTTTTTCTATATCTGGTACATCAAAAATTGCTCCCTTGTCGTTGGCTGTAGCTGTTAATGAAAAATAGGGTGGCAGTCTAAATGTCTTATTCATATTTAATGCACTTATCAATTGTCTAGCCAATGCATCACTTCCAGAGTTGCCCGAGACTATTATGCCAAATATACTTTTATTATAGAACTTTGTCTTTCTAAATAGAGCAGTGAGTCTGTTTATTATGGCTGCTATGTTAGCAGAAAGACCATCATTATAATTGGGACATATCCAAATTATAGCATCTGATTTTAGTACTGCAGGGTAAACTTCTTCAACTATTATCCCACCATAGAAACAGCTTGTTTGATTACCATAGTGCTTACAGGTCTTATATGGACATCCTATACAATCTTTAACTGTTCCATTGGTAATATTTATTTCCTCTATTTTTTCTGTATCTAGATGTTTTCTTACCATATCCCATAAATTTAATGTATTTGAAGTCTTGCGATTACTGGAATGTAGTACTAGTATATTTGGATCTTCTACTGGAGTAGGGGTATCGGACATTAGTACTTTGGATAATTTTTCACATAGTTTTATACAAATATCTTCTAAAGAACCTTTCATAGTCTTTTGCATGGTCAATAAATTTCTTAAAGATCCTGTAGCTTCTACTATGGGTCTACCAGGGAACCTACATCCCAATTTATTGGCATGGAAAACGATATCCTGAGCGCCAGATTTAGTGAATAGTTCATTATTACTATGGGTAATAACAGCTCCGGTAGAACCTGACAAGGCATCTTTACCCCGATGCCATAGGGAAGATATTACATTATACATATCTACATTATAGCCTACATCACCTAGCTCTAAAGCGAAAAGTATTCGCTTATTTCTAAGGTCAGGTAGATCATTTTTATTATTGATTGTGACTACATCATAGGATTTTGTTGCTCCTTGTATCATTTTTACTAGCAAGTCAGATGGGTTAGGTGGACATATTAAATACATACTATTCATATTATACTTTCCAACCTTTCATATGTATTTTTAATTCTATTTTCTAAATTCTCTGGTAAAGATAGTCTTTCTAATTCTATACCTTTGGAATAGAGTAATCTATTTTTAGAACCCATAAAGACTCCTCCCATAAATGTAGCACTATAGTGCCACTGCTCTCTAATTGTGGCTAGAATAGAGAGAGAACCAGATGATAGAGCAGGTGCTATATATGGTTTGAATCCAGTATCTCTTACAGCTAGATTGGCCTTAATAGTCCTTTCTGTTAACATTAATGAGAGTTTATCATCATAGTTTGATATGCTATTTGCTATTATTAAATCTTCACCATGGGGACCAAAAGCCCTGCCATCATGAAGATAGTCCATAGTTTTAGGGCTTTGCATAGCATAATATCGGGCCCTTGCATTCATAACTCCCAAACCATATCCACGAATTTGTTCAGGAGCAAGGCCGTTAAAGTCTAATACATTATTGGAGTTTTTATTACTTTCTAAAAAGGCAACCTTGCAGAGTAAATCTACAGGGTCTGATACTACAGCAAATATACCCTTGAAACCCTTATCCCTTGCAAGTTTTGCATATATAGATATAATCTCTGAATTTTTTTGGAATTGGAACATACGCACATCTTTTACGTTTGAGTCTAAAGATGGTACCCCCGCTGATGCACAAAATATAAACATATCGCATTCAAATAGGTTATCTTTAGCGATACTTACTATATCAGGATAAGGATTATTATAAAAGGGAGCATATATTTGATTAAGTTCATGATGTAATCTATCTACTTTATTTGGAGATCTTCCATAAATACCTAAATACAATATATCTTCTCCACCTAATAATCTTAATCCTATGAGTAGAGTAGTACCCACATCTCCTAGTCCTACTAAATTAATGCGCCATTTTTTGTTATTAATTGGATTTAGCATATCTTGCCAAGAGGGATAACTTGTATTTAGGGATATGACATTAAGTGAATATATTTTATCTTCTAGCCATTGGGGAATATTATATTTTTTATTATCTTGTTTTAGCAATGACCAATCTTCATTTTCAATGAAAAGCAAAGAAGGGTCAGAAATAATAAAGGACCTTCTATTGCTTTTAGGGTCACTATCTACCAGATAGTATAATATCCCTTGATATTTCTTTGGTTGGAATTCATCAATGGGATGTAAGTCATTATATTTTTTCTGAGAAAAAAGAACTTTATCTTTGTATTTATAAAAATAAAACAAAATTATCACCTCTTTATTATGTTTTCTAATCTCTTTAGATGTTCAAGGTCATTATATAGATATTGGGAAGGCTTAAGATTTATATCATAATCTATACTTTTACCATGGTCTGGACATCTGGGAGATATAAATAATTCACTCAAATGTTTGAGAGTGAAGCTTTTCTCATTCATATTTTGGTATTCTTCTTCAATAATAGTCAACAATTCTATGGAATTATTGAGACATATTTCTGATAAATCATATATGGATTTATTGGTAGTATTTTTTATGAATTTTGGTGCCACATAAGGTAATATAAAATTAATTGAAGGGATTAAATTTCTTTCAGGATAAAAACCCCTCCATACACTGTCGCCACCAATAAAAGGATACATTGAACTTTCATTAAACCATACCCTAAGATTTGGTATGAAGTAAGCACTATCTACTTCACGGTCTTGTATGTCCATGATTTCTTTTCCTCTACCTGAAAGGATTCCTACTATAATCTTCTTTACATCTATATTTGCATTTTTTAATAGTGGATCTAGAACTTTAATTCTATATCCTTTGTTAAGTAAATCATCAACAAGTATTACAGGTCTGTTAAATGACTTAATCATTTTCATTTGGTTTTCAAGATTCATATAATGAGGGAAAGGACCTATAGTAAAATCCTTTATATTGGAATTAAATAGTTTTTCAGTATGCATAGATTTTGTAACTGTATTTGGGATTATACATCCATTCAATATGGAACCAAATGGAGTACACGTATAAGGCCCTAGATGTCTAGGTTCCAATTGCTTAGAAGGCATACCATTTATTTTACAAATTTTGTCTATCAAATTATCATATAATATATCTCTATCAAAGGAAATTAAAAGATGACCTGGATATAATTTAGATAGTGCTAATTGTAATTTTTTCCTTGTTTTTATAATTGATTCTTTTATATAGGGATTTTGTGAAAATGGATTTTTGATTATATTTTCTAAATCTAAATTCAATGTACAGGGATTTGTCATATTGACTACAAAAACAGGAGATTTTTTATCACTATATTCCAATTTTTTAAATCCATGTAGTAGTAAGAGTTCTTGGATTTTTTTATCATTATGATTGTCTAATATATCTTTAAATATGCCATAGGTATAGTCTTTTGATATGCTATATGCTAAAGTTTCTGTTAATAGAATTTGTCTTAAATTTTCAAAACCAGAATTATCATCTACAAAGATACCATCTATTAAACTAATCCTTCCGATGGAATTTTCTCTAATATATTCGGATATATTATTATTTTTGAATTCATGGTAAAGAGAAGTAGATCTGGCCCAATGAAATGCTGAGAAACCTATTATTTTATTGTCGTTACTTATATCCCTTACCAATATAAATCTTGAATTTAAATTGTCTTTTAATTTTTTTAATTTATATAGTGCATTGTCATTATTTGAGAAAAACATATGACATAGTTTTTTAATAATATTATGATCTATATGATCTATTATTTGAATTTCCAAAGATTTAGTTTGAACCAAAGTCTTATACTGTGGCTCTCTACGATAGAGTCCATTACTATATATATAATTTTGAGCTAATGGATCTATCAATTGAGATATATCTCTATTTTCATCTATATAATTTCGTATTTGTGTAGAACTTATGTCTTCATATTGGGGAGGCAAAGATAACTCTATAATATCTCCAGAGATCCTTTTCAATGATTCATCTATCTTTGTATCATCATCTTCCGATGAAAATGCACTCTTTCTTTTAAATATGATATGGTTAAAAGAGTGTATAGAATATTTATTTTGGGGTTTAGTTTTATAACTAGAAGCATTTAGTACTACATCACTACCTACAACTATATATATATTGTCATCATCAAAAGCATTTACTAGATTTTTAAGATCCATAGGATTTGTTATATTTATAGGTATATCTTCAGGGTATAAATATATATCAAGCTCATCTGCTATGGACATATTAATTATTTTGCGTCTTAAAAGATGGGGTTGAGTTCTTTTAGACCAAGAAAATTCATCTACTGATAAATAAACTTCAAATCCTAAGTTTTTTATTTCATGGGCTATCTCCTTATGACTTAGGGAAAAAGGATCAAAAGTACCAGGGAAAAATGCTATTTTTTTATTATGATTTAATGACAAAGAGCCATTGAAAAAGACATAATCTGATATAAATCTATATATATGATTAAGTGATGAAGAATTGCTTAGGAACAACAATTCACTTTCATCTTTTTCTGATAAAAGAATAAGAAGTTTTTTTGCAATAAGGGTAAATATCATATTTTTTTCTTCTAAAGTTAATTCTCTACATCCAAATATGTCTCTACCTATTACTGAGAATGCCTCTTTTTTAACTTGAAGGTCATAACTAACTATTCCATTTAATAAAATACCTATCATTTTTATTAATCTATTTTTAGATATATCCTCTGATTCTTGGAAAAACATTCTATATTTTGGATAATTTTTAATGGAGACTCCTATGGTTTTTAAAAGCAACAGCTTAATTTGTGTATTGGATTCTTTAATTTTTTCTATAAAGTCATCTAAAATTTCATTGAGTTCAACAGGATGAAGATATAACATAATTTGTCCAAGATAATTAGGTATATATTTAGTGAAATGATACCCTTGTATTTCTAAAGCCCTTAAAAGTTCCACTGTGACATCATTTTTTTCATCTATGGAAAGAAAAGGAAATATTTTAAGCAGGGCTTCTCCTGCATGACGTCTTACATTTTCCTTTGCACTTACCTTTATTAAATTACAGAAATGCATTGCAGTATGAAGACCATATTCTTCAGGGCTATATATGACTCTCTCTAAAAGCATTTCTATATGGATTTTTTTATTAACCCAGCTAGTAGCAGTTTTTAGATTTTTTAAAAAGATATCGGAAACTTTGTCCATATCATATTTATAGTAAGAGCTGTATAGATTTAATGTGTTTGAGTTTAATTCTAATTTTTTAGCAATTTTATAGGTTAAAAAGTTTTCGGCTGGATTTTCTGACTTTTGTGGTTCTGTACTTAGGGTTTCCTTTAATCCCAATACAAATTTACTTTTATTCTGCAATCTGAAGAGTATATTATATATATTTTCTAGATTTGATAATCTTAATTCAATATTATCACTTCTAAATATACCCATTATAAAATTAAATAGGGGCTCAAGATCGCCATTATTAAATCTATTTATGGGTATATGCTTTATGGTTTGCAATAAATAAAACTTTATTTCATCATCCTCATATTTAGACTGTTTATAATACTTCATTAATATATTGTTGTAGGATGATTTTAATTCAGTATTACAGTGCTTAAATAAAGAAGAAACCATAATCTCTAAGCTGTATCCTATCCACTCCTTATGGACTTCAATGATCTTATGATCAGGATGCAAAAAGAGGTGTATATACTCGTCTAATAATTCACAGCTAGTTATACTGGGAGGATCTAATTTTACATCATTAGGTACTTCTTTTCTGTATTCTTCATCAAAAGTGGCTATTAATGAACCAATTAATTCAGCTGATTGTTTTCTTATGTCGTCTTCTGGATGTATCAATAGTTCATAAAGAAAATTTAAAGTAATGAGTTTTTGTTTTTGAGCTAAATAAGTGGAGTATTCTTTGAATGTTTCAAGATATCCCCTTAGATTCTTCCAATCATTTTCACTGCGGGCTGTTTCTAATATTAATCCTAAAGAAGACTCATCTCTTAATTTATACATCAAATTTATATTATGATCAATGGATAGATATTTTATGTTTTCTATTACATCTTGATCCTTCATAAGGGCAAAATGTTTTCTTTTGTTACTAAGAAGTATCGGTTTATCTAATGATACATTAATCCCTAAATCGATCATATAATTTTCAAAGTCTTTTAATTTACTATAAACCTTTTTATATCTTTTCTCTTTTTTTTCATCTACATTATCTAATTTATCTAAAATTATTTGAAAGGAATCAGTTAGGGAGTAGATATGCATTTCAGGTTTATGTCCAGTTAGCTTATTTTTTACTCTAAAATCAGAATATATAAGTACTAAAGATTCTAAAGATAGATTTTCTAATTCTAAATCCCAAGTAGAATGGTTTGTTGCAATATGTCCAATATAAGTTATATCGTATTTTTTAAACCATATATCAGTGTAGTAATAGTGTAGATAAGGGACCCTTTGACTTTCAGAAGGTTTGCAGCCATATTTACCTATATCATGACCAGCAGCAGCTCCAGAGATTCTCCCTAGATCAATAGGTTGTCCTAATTTCTTTAGCTGTCTCGAAATAAACATGGCCAGATAGTGGACCCCTGAAATATGGTCTAGTGTATTATGCCCAGTTACCTCTTGGCTAAGTTGCATCATTTCATGAATATAATTATCTAAAAATATATCTTTAAATTTAAGATATTCTTCTGGGTCTTTAAGTTCTTTTTCTTCCTCACGAGTTAAAGATTGAAGTGGAAATTTTAATGTGTTCTTAAAGTGTTTTTCTCTGAAATACATTATACTTCTTAGAACTTTAAGATATACAACAGAAGGTATTTCTAATTCCTTTTCTAATGTAATTTCTACAGCATTAGGAAAAGATTTATTTAATGTAAATTGGTATATATAATATAGCCAATTATTGGGTTCTTGTCCTTTGGAAAGGTCTGACAATATAGGAGAACACAACTTTTCTATGGATTTACAGTCAAAGGACTGATTACTGATAATGTCCTCTAATCCCTTAATAAAAGCAGGTAATTGAATAAATTTTCTTATTTTATTAAAATCATTGACAGATTTAGATTTAATTTCAGAATTTTGGAGTCTATTAGATATGTCAGTATAAAGCATTAGTGCCATTGAATCAAGCATAACTTTGCCCCCTTATTTTGAAATTTCTTAATATAAATTATATAATATTTTTTTATATATTTCCATTTATCCTCCTAAAGTTATATCTTGATCATCATACCACCTTAGTGCATTTAATACATGTTCATATTTAAAATCAGGCCATAGCTCATCTACAACATAAAAATCAGAATATACCGATTGAATAGGTAGAAATCCGCTTAATCTTCTACGCCCACCCCATCTAATTATTAAATCTACTCTGGAGATATCCTTTGATTTAATAGAACTTAGCGGAGATTTGTTTTTTTTATTTTTAGAAAATACACCTTTTAGATCCCATTGCCAACCATAATTGACAAGGAAATTCACCTTTATTCCACCATCACCTATTTTTCTGCGATGTGTATAAGGGATTAGTTCTTTAGGGAACATCTTAGATTCAGTATTGCCTATTACTAATAGATCTGCATTTTCCCTTTCAATCATTTTAACGGCATCTACACAGGCCTTTGTAAATGCAATAGTTTGGACCTTTGGTCTTTTAGTATTGTCTACAGTAAATCCATAATAGGTTAGTTCTTTAATACCAAGGGCCTTACAAAATTTAAATAATTTTAATCCTGGATCAAGTCCCTCTTCATAGCCTTGTTCTTTTTTTAAATCCTTAGATACTGCCCATCTTCTATTTCCATCGGGAATTATACCTAAATGATTTGGAATCCTCATATTGATGACCTCCTATTTTAATAGTACATATGAATTTAGTGGTACTTTATCTAATTATTATTGACAATATCTATTGAAATATACTCATACTGAGAAGTGATTTAAAGGGATTTAAGATTTGCTAAAATAAAGAGGTATTTATTTTTTATTATAGAATTAAATAATTAAATAGAAAATTAAGGGGGACTTTAAAATTATGGGTTTCAATTTCGATAAGGGTATAGATAGAAGAAATACTAACTCTATAAAATGGGATTTTGTTAGCAAATATTATGGAACAGATAATGTGCTACCTATGTGGGTTGCAGACATGGACTTTCCAGCGCCTGAGCCTGTGAAAAATGCCATAAAAAGAAGGGCAGAGCATGGAGCATATGGATACACTGATATGGCAGAGTCTTTTTATGATTCCATAATTGGTTGGATGAATAGGAGACATCAGTGGAATATAAAAAAAGATTGGATAGTATATACCCCTGGAGTAGTGCCAGCAGTAAATATGGCAATAATGGCATATACTAACCCTGGTGATAAAGTAATTATTCAATCTCCTGTATATTTTCCTTTTTTTGAAGCTGTAAAAAGTAATGAGAGAGAACTTATAGATAATCAACTTGTGCTTAAAAATGGAAGATATGAAATGGACTTTGAAAATCTAGAAAAAAATATAGATGAAAAAACTAAATTACTCATATTGTGCAGTCCTCATAATCCAGTGGGAAGGGTATGGAGTAAAGAAGAATTATTGAGACTGGGAGAAATATGTATTAAAAATAATATAATAATTGTATCTGATGAGATTCACTCAGACATAATATATGGAGACAATAGGCATTTACCTTTGGGATCATTGTCAGATGAACTTCTAAACAATACAATTACTTGTATGGCTCCCAGTAAGACATTTAATGTTGCAGGGCTTGCTGCTTCGGCTATTATAATACCAGATAAGGTCCTTCGTACCAAATTTAAAGACATAATAAATAGGGTACATATAGGGATGGCAAATACCTTTGGAGCTGTGGCATTAGAGGCGTGTTACAATCATGGAGAGGAATGGCTTGAGGAATTGCTAAACTATCTTCAAGAAAATGTCCTTTATGTAGAGAAGTTTATAGAAAAAAATATACCTGAAATAGGGGTAAAAAAACCAGAAGGTACTTACTTAATGTGGTTAGATTTTAAAAAGTTAGGATTTAATGCTAAGCAATTAAAGGAATTTATGATAAAAGAGGCCAAAGTTGCACTAAATGATGGTATAACCTTCGGTCCCGGTGGGGAAGGATTTCAGAGAATGAATATTGCATGTCCTAGAAGTACCATAAAAGAAGGCCTTGAAAGAATAGAGAGGGCAGTAAGGGGTAAATTATAATTCACCCCAGGATTTTATTTTTAATTTTGACTCCTGTTTCTGTTGCTGCAACACCTCCCAGTGCAGTTTCTCTTAAAGTTACTGGGAGGGATTTACCTACTTTGTACATTGCGTTTACTACCTCATCAAAGGGAATAATACTTTCTACCCCTGCTAATGCTAAATCAGCAGATATCATTGCATTGATTACTCCCGATGCGTTTCTTTTGGCACATGGGGCCTCAACTAGTCCTGCAATAGGATCACATATTAGACCCATTATATTTTTTAGAGCAATACTAGCGCTATGTAGGGCCATTTGGGGAGTACCTCCTGATAATTCTGTAAGTGCAGCTGCAGCCATAGCTGCTGCAGAACCACATTCAGCTTGACAACCACCTTCAGCACCAGAAAGTGTGGCATTTCTAGCTATTATTTGTCCTATACCTGCTGAGGTAAGCAGTCCATTAACCATTTCTTCTTTACTAAGATTCAATTTTTCTCCTACGGTAATTATTGCTGAAGGTATTATGCCACATGATCCAGCTGTAGGGGCAGCACAAATTTTGCCCATAGATGCATTTACTTCTGAGCATGAAAAAGCCATTGCCATTGCCATATTGATAGTTTTACCACATAGGGTAGCATTATTTTGACTGTACTCCTTTACCTTTTTTGCATCTCCACCAATTATTCCTCCTATGGAATCAATTTTTTTATCCAAGGCCTTTTTAGATGAGTTAATCATAACATCAAGATTAGATTGCATTCTCTGTTTTATTTTTTCAGGGGTTGTATCTTGTTCTTTAGCTTCTTGTATAAGAATAGCTTCTGATATACTTATGTTTCTATCTCTTGTAAATTGCAATAATTCTTTTCCATTGGCAAACATTTTTATCGCTCCTTAATGGGATTAATAGATTTGACAGATAATACATTATAAACACTATTAATTTTTTCAATCATATCATTGGGAATGGAACTATCTAATTCAATAACCATAGAGGCTTCAGTACCTTTACCTCTACGATTAACTTTCATGGTTGCTACATTTATATCATACTGGGTTAATATGGAAGTCACACCACTTATAACACCTTTTTTATCATTTTGTCTGATGAACAATGTGGGATAGTCTCCAGTAAGTTTTACAGCATAACCATCTATTTCAGTTATAATTATATTGCCTCCTCCTATTGAAGAGCCTATGACTTCTACTTTTTTACCGTCGATTTTATGGAAGATGATTTTTGTAGTGTTGGGATGGAAAGCATCATTTTCTTCTTCATGAAAGGATATTTCAATATTGGAATTTTTAGCTATGTCAATAGAATTTTTTAGCCTTTCATCTGAAGGTTCCATGCCTAATATACCTGCAACTAATGCCCTATCTGTACCATGTCCTTTATAAGTTTTTGCAAAGGAACCATATAAATAAAATTCAACACGATTAAAATCTGTACCAGCTATATACCTTGCCACCTTACCTAATCTAGCTGCTCCTGCAGTGTGGGAACTAGATGGCCCAATCATAATAGGACCTAATATGTCAAAAACACTGTATTGATTCATAAAAACAGCCCCTTTATTATTTACTTAATTATAATCTAAGTATATCATCGGAAGGATATATTATACAATAAAAAGCCCACAGCTTTAAACTCAATATTTAAAGCTATGAGTCCAGAATAATATCTTTCAACTTAAATAGGGATATTTACCCCTTTCTACAAATGAAGTGTGAAGATATTTTTTGGATATAGGAGATAGAGGTTTTATAAGGAATTCTTCATAAATTTGTTTTATTCTAGGATTTTCATGGGAATATCTGATTTTATTTTTTCTATCTATATTGTAAAGGGCATCGGTCCTGTTGTGTCTATATCCTAGAGAAAGATATTTGTAATCTCTATTGGCAAGTATAGGTTGGCCACCTCCACCTACACAGCCTCCAGGACATGCCATAACTTCCATATAATCAAATTCTTTTTTACCGCTTTTATGCATCTCCAAAGCCTTTTTTGCATTTCCAGTGCCATGGGCTATGGCTATAGTTAGGGGTTTATCCCCTAAAACAACTTTTCCATATTTAAGACCTGATTGACCTCGAGCATCATCAAAGTCAGGTACTTCCATATCATCTCCAGACAATATTTTATGGGCAGTTCTTACTGCTGCTTCTAATACTCCTCCTGTAGCTCCAAAAATAGTACCAGCTCCACTAAACTGATTAAAGGGTTCATCATAATTGCCATCAGGAAGATTGGGAAAATCTAGTCCTGATTGTCTTATCATTCTACCCAATTCTCTAGTAGTCAGTACATAGTCTACATTTCTAAACCCATCAGATACCATCTCAGGTCTAGCAGCTTCATATTTTTTGGCAGTACAGGGCATTATACCTACATTTATAATTTTTTTAGGAGGTATATTATACTTTTGGGCATACCAAGTTTTAGATAATACACCGCACATTTCGTGGGGAGATTTAGTAGTAGATAGATTTGGAAGAAATTCTGGGTAAAAATGTTCCGCAAATTTGACCCAACCAGGACAACATGAGGATAATAACGGTAGATGAGTAGGGTTTTTAATAACTCTTTCCACTAATTCATTAGCTTCTTCCATTATAGTTAGATCAGCAGTTACATCAGTAGCAAAAATTTTATCAAATCCCATACGCTTTAATGCTGTAACCATTTTACCACCAACAAAAGATCCTATGGGCATGCCAAACATTTCACCTAGTGTAACTTGAATAGAAGGTGCAGTTTGAACCACTACATGTTTCTCTGGATCATGTATAGCGGTCCATACATCATTTATGCATTCTTTTTCAGTTAATGAGCCAGTGGGGCATGCAATGATACATTGACCACACATTATACAGGAGACGTCTGCTAAATCTTTTTGAAATGCTGGAGCAATTATAGTGTCCAGCCCTCTATTTATTGGTGAATAGACATTACATTCTTGTATTTTACTACATATAGCTTCACACCTACGACAATTAATACATTTATTATAATCTCTAGTTATAGCAGGGTTATTATCATGATAACCATAATCTTGTACTTCTCCAGTAAAGGGTATATTTCTTATACCTAAGCTATCTGCTAAGTTTTGTAGCTCGCAATTTAAATTTCTAATACATGTGGTACATTCTCTGTGATGATTTGAAAGTAATAATTTTACTGCAGATTTTCTAGCTTTTAGAACTTTTTTAGTATTAGTTCTTATTTTTAGTCCTTCTCTAACTGGATATACACAGGAGGCTTGTAGATTTTTCATACCTTCTATCTCAACGACACATACTCTACATGCACCAATTTCATTTATTTCCTTAAGATAACATAGACTGGGGATTTCTATATTTACAGACCTTGCTGCCTCTAAAACAGTGATATCGTTAGGCACACTATATTTAGTACCGTCTATCTCTATATTGACCATTTCTTTCTGGGATTTATTTTCCATATATTTATCACCTCTATACTTTGTGTATGGCATCTACAGGACATTTAGGAATACAAGCTCCACATTTAATGCATAAATCTTGATTTATATTAAAGGGGGGCTGTTTATGTTTACCATCTATTGCATTTACGGGACATACTCTGGCACATATTCCACATGCCACACATTTGTCATCTATTATTTCTATATTTAATAAATTGTTACATACTCCAGCGGGACATTTCTTATGTTCTATATGTTCCAGATATTCATTCTTAAAATATTTCAGAGTACTTAATATTGGATTTGGAGCCGTTTGACCTAGACCACATAAGGATGAATTTTTAATATCATAACATAGGGATTCAAGTATTTCTAAATCTTTTAATTCTCCTTTTCCACTGGTTATTTTCTCTAATATTTCCAGCAATCTTTTAGTGCCTATCCTACATGGAACACATTTACCACAGGATTCATCTTGTGCAAATTGCAAATAAAACTTGGCAATATCCACCATACAATCTGATTCATCCATTACTATTAATCCACCTGATCCCATCATAGATCCCACATCGGTAAGGGATTTAAAATCTATTTCTGTATTTAAAAGAGACTTAGGAATACATCCACCTGATGGGCCACCAGTTTGAACGGCTTTAAATTCTTTATTGTCATGAATTCCGCCACCAATTTCATATATTATAGTATTTAGAGTGGTGCCCATAGGCACCTCAATAAGTCCCGTATTTTGTATTTGTCCAGCTAGTGCAAATACTTTAGTGCCTTTACTGTCTTTAGTGCCTATACTAGAATACCATTGTGCACCCTTATCTAATATAACAGGTATATTTGCATAAGTTTCTACATTATTATTAAGGGTAGGCATTTCCCAAAGACCTACTTCAGCAGGGAATGGTGGTCTTGGTCTTGGCTCACCTCTTAATCCCATAACTGACTGTATTAAGGCAGTTTCTTCTCCACAGACAAAGGCTCCAGCCCCAAGTCTAATATCTATATCAAATGAAAAATCACTACCTAATATATTTTGGTCTAAGATGCCAGACTTTTTAGCTTGTTCTATAGCAATCTCTAGTCTTTTTACTGCTATGGGATATTCGGCTCTAACATATACGTAGCCTTGAGATGCTCCGATGGAATAACCAGCTATGATCATAGCTTCTATTACACTATGGGGATCACCTTCTAATATAGATCTATCCATAAATGCACCAGGGTCACCTTCATCAGCATTACATAGAACAAACTTTTTTTCTTCTTTATACTGGGAGGCATATTCCCATTTTAATCCAGTAGGGAAACCTCCTCCTCCACGACCTTTTAATCCAGATTTTTTTATTTCATTAATGATATCTGTCGGGGAAATATTATTTTTCAATATATGTGCAAGGGGTTTATACCCATCTACAGCTATGTATTCATATATATCTTCAGGATTAATAATGCCACAATGCCTTAATGCGATTCTCATTTGATGGTTAAAAAAATCTATTTCATCTATTTTTTCTTGTACTGTATTATCTTTTGGAGATTTGTATAATAGATTTTGTACTACTGTATTATTTAATATATGTTTTTCTATAATGTCCTCAACATCTTCAGGAGAGACTTTACAATAAAAAGTTCGTTGGGGATGTATGACTAATATGGGTCCCATCTTACAGAATCCAAAACAACCTGTTTTGAATACTTTAACTTTTTTTTCTATTTTTCTCTTTTTTATTTCATTTTCTAATTTGTCGATAATCAAGTGACTTTCTGAAGAAGAACAACCAGTTCCTGTGCAGACTAATATATGGTATTTATCTAATTCTTCATCTAATCTATACTCATTAAATCGTATTTTGATTTTTTCTTTATAACTATTTCTAATATTCTCTAATTCTTTAAAATTAGTTATGGGATTTATATTCATTGCTTCATCTCCTTAGATAATTGAGATTTCTTGTTGTCGTCAAGATATTGGTACAATATATTTGGAATATCTGAAGGGCTTAATCGTCCATAAACTTTATCATTTATAGTTATAACAGGGGCTAGTCCACAAGCCCCTATACACCTTGTTGCATTTAATGTAAACATGCCATCCATAGTTGTTTCCCCTACATCTATTTGTAACTCTTTTTTTATGGATTTTAATATTTCTTCAGCACCTTTTACGTAACAAGCAGTACCTAGACAGACAGATACTGTATATTTTCCCTTTGGTGTTTGAGAAAAAAGGGAGTAGAAAGATACTATTCCATTTATTTTAGAGATGGGGATATTGAGTTTATATGATATATAAGACTGAACATTTAATGGGAGATATCCAAAAATATCTTGGGATTTTTTTAGTATTGTAATTAACATACCTTGCTGGTTTTTATATTTATCTATAATATTATTTAATTTTGCAATTTTATTAGGTTCTATTTGAAACTTTTCAACATCCATTTTATATCTCCTTACTATTTTTTAAATGCTATAATGTAATATTTATTGTCAAGTTTCTTTTCTAAATCCTTGATTTCATTTACTTCATTAGGTTTCATATTAGCTAATGGTACTTCATTTAATTTGTTTTTCATTTCCATAACAACACACTCCTTTTTAATTTAGTTAACATTATTATCTGATATAAGATTAAATTTATTCTAAATTTTAATTTCTTTTATTTGTATCAGTTTTGAAAAAAAATAAATATATTAATAGTAGCAGTAGTTCTAAAGGGAGGTGAACTTATTGGCTTATTCCAATAGAGAATTATTAGCTAGAATTATTAAATGTGAGGCAGGAGGAGAAGGGGAAAAAGGTATGAAGGCAGTAGCTACAGTAGTAATGAATAGGGTACATGTATCATATGGTGAATACCAGAGGGTTTGTCAAGGTGACTTAAGGAAAGTAATATATCAAAAAGGACAATTTGATTGTGTAAGAGGTACTATACGAGGAGTGGCAAATCCTCAGACTATTTGGGCTACACCTCCGGAACAAATCCATTATGATATAGCCGACTGGGCATTGGCAGGAAATAAATTATGGAATATAGGAGAATCTTTATGGTATTTTAATCCCTTTAGACCCATTTGTCCCAATACATTTCCCTATAATGGCACAGGAAGACTTAATAGTAGAATAGTTGAACACTGCTTTTATGACCCAACAGAACTATATAGCCAAACATAATTTTAAAGATTAAAGTCAAAGAAAGACCAACTATTAAAAGTCAAGTCATTAAATAAAATAATTTTTAGAATTTTAATATTTAAAAAGAGCACAACAAATAAGACTTGTAAATTACAAGAGTTTAAAAGATAGTATTTAAAAATAAGATAAGTTAGATTTATTCATTTAGCCTTACTTCATAAGGAGCCTGATTTTTAAGCACAGCGTAAATAATATTGCACATTTTTCTTGAAACAGCACCAATGCAAGTAAGGTGGTGTTTACCTTCACCACGTTTCTTAAGATAATAAGCATTTAGTACAGGGTCATTAAAAGAAGCTACTAAAGCAGCTTGAAACAAGGCTTTCCTTAAATAAGGAGA
>NZ_JHVL01000058.1 GCF_000620125.1 Clostridiisalibacter paucivorans DSM 22131
GCTGCTAACAGTGTTAAAAATCTCAATCCTGAGTACAAAGAATATTACTACAAAAAATATGGTGAAGTAACTACTCACCAGCACAAAAGAGCACTCGCACTTACATCTCGTAAATTAGTACGCCTGATTTTTAGCTTGCTGACTAAAAATCAAATCTACTCCAATGATAAAGTTGGAGAGATTCAATAAAATATTTTCCTATCCTAAACCTGTTTTTTTTTGCAAAAACCATAGGTTCTATTAAGGTTACCCTTTTTTAAACATTTCTTTTGTTTTATTTTAAAATATTATCTTGACATATTACCAGATTGCTTCTCAGTTTTTAGGATTTATACATAACCCTTCCAAAAAACAATCTTTTTCTCTATGAAACGTAATCCCATATCTATTAATATACCCGTTACTCCCATTATTAAAATACCAACCACTATGACATTGCTTTTTAAAAAATTTGATGCATCTAATACCATCCAGCCTATACCTGAAGTAGCAGCTATCATTTCAGCAGAAACTAAAGTAGTATATGATACACCAACTGCTGTTCTAATACCTGTAAAAATATCGGGTAAACATGCAGGTAATACTATCTTAAAAAATATCTTTTTTTGATCTGCACCTAAGGATTTAGCACTCAATACATAATCCTCATTAATTTTTCTAACAGCAGATACACAAGAAATATATATGGGTGCAAAGGCTGCTAAAAACAACAATGTTATTTTTGATGTATCATCAATACCAAGCCATAATATAAGTAATGTGTAATAGGCAAGTGGTGGCAATGGACGATAAAACTCAACTATCGAATCAGCAATTGCTTTAACTTTGCTAAAATATCCGCTCAATAACCCAATAGGAATTGCAGTTATAATCGAAAGCCCTAAAGCTAAAAATAACCTTTTAAAGCTGGCTCCAAGATGTATCCAAAGAGGAACTCCATTATAACCATCTTTTAAAATACTAATAAAAGTATTCCACACTTTATATGGTGATGGTACTAATGTAGACGAAACCAACTGTAATTTAGTTATTAGATACCACACACTTAAAATCACAACCCAAGTAACTATAGTCAAAGTTTTTTCAGTTTTATTCTTTTTTATTGTATTTTTTGAACCCTTTTGTTTGTTTAAGCCCATAAATTACTCTCCTATATAATCAAATAAGTTTTTAACATAGTACTCCTCTACATTATACACTAAAATATATTTTCTCCGTATAAATATATTAGTAAGGCTAATGAGTATAACCCAGTTGCCTTACTAATAAAATACAATCTTTTAGAAATTTAAACTTGATTTAGATAAAGAAACTTTTATTCAAAGTTATATTCTGTAACTATTTTTTCTCTTCCTGTTACTTGATCTTGGAAATACTCATAGCAACAAATTCCTAAATATGATCCAGAGATATTATATACATTCTCATATCCCAAATGTTGCAATGCCATTAGTGCATTATAACTTCTTTGAGATGAACGACAATGCAAGTATACTGGTTTATCCTTTGGAATCTCATCTAATCTATCTCTAAATTGGCTCAATGGAATATTTATTGCATTTTTAAGATGTCCTTCTGCATATTCATCTTCTTCTCTTACATCTATGATAAATGCATCATTTTCTACTAATTCTCTAACCTTGTATACTGGGATTTGTCTAAACTGACCATTTAAGATATTTAATGCTACTAATGCTGCATGATTTACTACATCCTTTGCAGTTCCAAATAGTGGTGCATAGCATAATTCTAGTTCTTTTAGGTCTTCTAGATTTCCACCCATTAATATCATTGTTGCAATAACGTCTATTCTCTTATCTACATTACCTTTTCCAATTGCTTGAGCTCCAAGTATTTTACCAGTTGGATATTCATATAGCAATTTGAAATGCATTGGATTACTTTCAGGCATTAGACCTACTTTATCTCCAGGAATCAAATATACAAAATCATAGGAAATTCCTGCTGCTTTTGCAGTTTTTTCATTCAATCCTGTAGATGCCGCTCCTAAATCAAATACTTGAACTACAGAAGAACCTATTACTCCATTATTTCTATGGGGTATATTATACATATGATCTGCTGCTGCTCTCGCCTGTCTTTGAGCTGGACCAGCAAGGGCAAGTCTTGATTTCTTATGAGTTAGACGATTGTATACCTCTATAGCATCTCCAACAGCATATATATCCTTATCATTAGTTAAATAGTTATGATTAACCTTAATTCCACCAGTATCTCCTATCTCAAGGCCAGCATCCTTAGCTAAACCAGTTTCAGGGCAAACTCCTATGGCCATTACTACAGCCTTTGCAGGTATTTCTTTGCCTGATTGTAACTCTACTGATTCTTCATTAATCTTTTGTACTCCATCACTTAATACAAGGTTAACTCCTTTATCCAACATCTCTTTATGAAGGATTTGTGCCATATCATAATCAAATGGATTCATGATTTGATCTTGAGCCTCTATCAAGCTAACATTTTTTCCTGCTAATCGTAAGTTCTCTGCTACCTCTACTCCTATAAATCCACCACCAACAACAGCTACATCTTCTATATTATTGCTTACAATGTAGTCATTAAGTTTCTTAATATCTACTACATTTCTTACTGTAAACACATTAGGCTTATCTATTCCATCAATGCTTCTAGGAAGTATTGCTCTAGCTCCTGGAGATAATACCAATTTATCATAAGATTCCTCATACTCTTCTCCAGTTTCTAAATTTTTTACTACTATCTTCTTTTCTTCTCTCTTTATCTTAACTACTTCACTATTAACTCTAGCCTCTATATTATATTGACTCTTAAATTTCTCTGGACACATTAACACTAGATCTTCACTATTCTCTACTATTCCACTTAAATGAAATGGTAATGCACAGTTAGAAAATGATACATTTGGTCCCTTCTCAAACATAATTACTTCTGCTGATTCATCTATTCTTCTTGCCCTTGCTGCAGCTGAAGCACCTCCAGCAACTCCTCCAATAACTAAAATTCTTTTACCCATAATTTATTCCTCCTCTTAATTATTAATCTTTTCTTTAGGCATATGTCTTGTAGGTGGTATGATATTTAATTTGCCTTCAAATAATTTTAACCCTGCAATTCCTCCCAATGAAAGAGCTACTAAGAACCCCCAACCATGTAAAGAGAAATTACTAATGGCAGCATATAGAGCACCAATATTACATCCTTTTGCAAATCTTGCTCCAAATCCCATCATAAATCCACCTAATGCATAGAGTAAAACATCTCTAAAATTAAAATCATAATCAAATTTAAACTTTCCAGCTAATAAAAGAGCCAATACTGAACCAAAGATGATTCCTAAATTTCTTACTGTACCCCCATCATTAAGTAATCCTGCATCAACCTTCTCTACTACATCTGCAAAGGCAGGGGTATTAAAATCAAATCCAAAGTTTTGTAAAAGAGCAACTCCCCATCTTGTAAAGGCAGAAGTAACTCCCCAACTTTTACCTGTAGTGTTTATAACAAATACAAACATAATAGCTATTAATAATCCACCTAAAAGAAAATTCCATCTTTCAACGAAGAATTTATGGTAAGTATTATAACTAAATAATTTAAACTCTTCTTTTTCTTCTAAAGGTAGTTCATCATCAGAAAATGCTGTTTCTTCAAAGGTTCCTTCTACTTTTCTAATATCTTCATACTTCCTTGTAATAATATAAAGACCCAAAAGTAATATGAGAGAAACCAAAACAGCTCCTACATATCCAAATACATCTGGTAAATAGACTGTTGTAGAAATATCTCCCAACAAAGATTGGTCAAATTTATATCTTAATCCATGACCAGGAACAGCTCCAATTACAAAGAATACAAGAGCGATAGCAGCACGGATAGCCCCTTCTCCTAAATCAGTCAATGTTCCTGATGCACATCCTCCAGCTAACATCATGCCTATTCCGAAAATAAAGCCTCCAATTATCACTGCTAAATTCAAAGCCCTTACTGAACCATATCCTGGAATAGCTTCTGCTCCAGTTGATACAGCTGCCCAATGTATTCCTGCCATTGCGATTATAGTTATTCCAAACATTATTAACAATGCTTTGGTAAGACTTCCCTCTCCAGTTATATAAATTCTCTTAATTCCTCCAGCAAATCCAAATCTTGAACGAGTTAGAATATAACCAAAGATAATCCCTGTAATTAGATATACAGTTAATTTAGAACTAGAACTACTTAAAGAAAATCCAAAAAATCCAATCAGTATAATGCCTATAATGGCTATTATAGTTTGTGTTTTGCTATTTTTTTTCATTTTTGTCCTCCATTTATCTTTTTTGATATGGCAAAGCACTTCACTTTTATCGCACTACAGTATATACTAGATATTAAATTTTTTGTATATCGTGTTTTATATGCTGTATAAGTAAAATCTGTATGTCTTATTGATATTTCAGCAATATATAATAAGTGGTTAGCTTGATGCCTTTTTGGCAAATGTATTTCCGATAATTCCACCAATAACCATAAATATTAAAAATATCCATCCTGATAGTGAAAAATTAGCTATAGGTGTATATAAAGCCCCTACATTACAACCGTTAGCAAGACGTGTTCCTAATCCCATGGTTATACCACCTAATGCAAATAAAAAGACTTCTTTTACTGTTATATGCATTTCTGACATAAATTCTTTTTTTAGCTTACCAGCAGTTAATAGATAAAAAATAGTTCCTATCAAAATGCCAACATTTTGTACTGTAATCGGATGCTCAAAGAATGGTAATTCAAAAACACTTGATGACATTTTAGTAAAGGAAGCTAATGAGTCAGCTGAAACCCCAAACATCATTAAAAACTTACCAAACCAAATCCCATAAGGAGTAGATGCACCCCATCCTGCTTTTGTAATACCCATTAATAGTACAAATATAATACTCATAGCCATTGCCCCTTGTTTCAAAGTCCAAGGTTTTATAAACAAACGATTATAGTTTGCAGTACTAAAAAATGCATGGTCTTCATCGGCACATGCCCCTTGACTAGTAGCTAAAGAACTAGAGTCTACTATACCTAAAACATAATCTTTACTCTCTTGAATCTCTTCCATTGGATGACCGATGTAAGTGTTCTTTCTCCTGCGATATTTCTCATACCTACATGCTACAAAAGCTACTAAACTAGCTAATAAAGCAATAGTTATCATAGCTCCTATATAACCTTCAAAACCATCCCATTTAAACAGGTCTGGCAAATAAACTCCCCCAGCTGTCTTTTGACCTACTTCTGTGGTAAACCAAGACCTTCTAACCAAACTTGAAGTCCTTTGTATTGGAAATCCAATGAATATACCTAAACCGAAAAATATCAATGTTACAAATGCCCTAGGAAATCCTGTTGCTAAATCAGTAAGTACCCCTGAGGCACAGCATGCAGAGAATGACATCCCAAATCCAAATAGCAAAGCCCCCAACATTAATCCTAAGTTAATAGGATTAATCCAAAGTCCATAACTACTAGGATCTCCTTTAAATAAAAATGCTGCATTTAATAAAGCTGTAATGAAAAACATAAACATCATAGTTCTTGCCAATTTTGTTGATCCAGTATTATATGCACGGTTAACACTACCTGCAAAGCCTGTATAAGCCCTTGTAAGGGTATATCCTAATCCCAAACCAACTAAAAGTCTAAAGAATAACATATCTGTCTTTAGAAACATTTTCCCAAAAATTAATACTAATAAAATACCTATAAATCCCAAGATGTTTTCTAGTTTATTCATTTTTTTACCTCCTCCAATCAATTATTTTCTAATTTAAAAGATTCTAAGCATTACATTCATATTAACGCTAATGCTTAAATCAAAGATATAATTTTAACACTATATTGCTAATAATAACCCTCCCTTTTAAGTGTTATTATTTTAACGTGTTATAATTGTAACATAGTTCAAGACACTTCTATTCTTTGAATAAGTAATACTGGATAAGAAAAAATGATATCAAATAATTTTCTATTAGTTAAAATTTTTTAAAATACTGAACTCACCATAAAGAATTCAGTATTTTAAGTGAATCAAAACATTAAGACATATCTTGTTGATTTACCTCTACTTTAGTATTCTCTGGCCTTTGTACTGGTAAAGAACTGTCCTTAGACCATTGAACCCATGCACCATCATATAATTTAAGATTTGTATATCCTGCATTGTAAAGTGCAAGGTATGTTTGGGCACCTCTAATTGAAGTTTTACAATACATAATAGCAGTATCTTCAGGTATGAGCCCCTCATCTAAATACATTGTCTGAATATCAGAAACTGATTTAAAAGTGCCATCGTTATAATTATTGTCAATATAATTCATCAATACAGAACCTGGAATAGTTCCTGCATCATATTCTTCTTGAGAACGAGTGTCTATTAACATCACATTTTCTTTAGGGTTGTTTACTTGCTCCTTTACATCATCGATAGTAGCAATCATACTTGTATCTTTTTCCTTAGCTGTATATTCTACAGGGGAAATATTGGGTAGTTCTTTGGTAAATTCAGCACCAGCCTTACCCAAAGCCTTTAATCCACCACTGACAACTTTGACATCTTCATGTCCATAAACCTTCAAAGTCCACCATAACCTTGCTGAATCCATGTTGTTATTATTATCATAAACTATAATTGTGGAATCATTAGAAATACCATTTTTGCTCATGACTTCTTCAATTTGTTCCTTTGACCCAAGCATATTTGGTACAGGTTCATTGATTACTATATCTGCTCTAGCAATATTAACAGAATTCTTAACATGATTTTGTGAATAACCTCTAGTATTTTGAGCATCAACTATCACAACATCCTCTTGACTAAGTAAATTTACTGCTTCACTGGCATCAATAATCTCTGTTCCTTCTTCCCCACTAAATGAACTACATCCAGCATTCATGAACATAATTCCCATTATAAGTATAAATAATAACAATTTAGATAACCTTTTCATATTTTACCCTCCATTCTTATTAATGCTATTTGCAAATACTTAAACAATAAATTGTTAATTTATATACAACATAATTATACTTTAAATTTGAAGGTACCTGTCATAACTATTTTTAATATAGTATTTAATTATTAAATATAAACTTTATAACAAAATAATATATAGGAAATGTTATAATTGAAAAGTATTTATAGATTCATGAAATGATTATATTTATTTTATGAGGTGAAAAAATGATCAAAAATAAATTTGATTTAAACAGAAGGATTTTTATAGTACTAATTGCAATATATTTTATATTAAATTTAATATTTTTAACTAAATTTCCTTTTGTTCACTCCGATGAGCCATGGTTAAGTGGTCTATCTAGAAATATCTTAGAAAAGAAAAGTTTTTCTGTTACAGAAACTTTTTTTGACTTATATGAGAGAAATCCACATGCTATCAAATCCTTATTTCATTTAATCCAAATATTCTTTTTGAAGATATTTGGCTATAATATTTTTACCTTTAGATTAATATCTTTAATATTTGGAACTATGACATTATTCTTCTTTTACAGGTTATCTTACATTTTATTTAAGTCAAAAAACTTTGCTCTATTTTCAACTTTTTTATTATCTATAGATGTTCAATATATATATGCATCACATTTTGCAAGACAAGAGATAATATTACTCTTTGTCCTTGTATTAGGGTTATATGTTTTTTATAAAAATAATGATATCAATAATTATTATAGAGATATAATAATAGGAATTTTAATTGGCCTGAGTATAGGTATACATCCCAATAGCTTTATCATATCTCTTGGATTTGGAACTTTGTATTTATATCATATTCTCATTACAAAAAAATTGAAATCTAAAAATATAGCCATATATATTTCTATAGTATCTTTATTTGCCACATGCTTTGTTTTAATAAGCTTTCAATTTGATCCAAACTTTTTGAATCATTATGCAAATTATGGAAGTAAGTTTGGAGTACTTAAACCGATAACATCGAAATTTAAACAAATAAAAAATTTCTATTTGAAACTCTATTATGGTGTTAGTGGCACATACTATACCCCTAATATCAAATTCCAGTTCTATCTATTTGTTACAGTTTTATTTATAACATTAATAAAAATATTCTCTACTAAGAATAAATCTAAAAAAGAGTATCTAATCTCTATGATTTTAGTCATTCTATCTGTGAATATAGGAATAATTTCAATAGGTAGATTTAATGCAACCAGTATAATTTTTCTATTTCCAGCATTCTATTTGTTGACAGTCTATATAATAAGAGATTGTAAAAAATGGAAAGCTTTATGCATAGCTCTAGTATCTATATCACTTATTATTACTACAAGCATTAATATACTGCCATATTTAGATACTTCCTATGACAACTATCTCACCGAAATAGGAAGGATAATCAAAAAAGACGATACTGTTTTGGCTAATCTCAATAGTGAATACTATTTTGAAAATGGAAAGTTATATGACTATAGAAATTTGTCTTATTTAAAGAAGTATAATATGAGTTTTTCAGATTATATATATAATCGTGAAATTAAATATATAGTATATTCTGAAGAGATGGATTATATATATAATGCTAGGCCCATATGGAATGGAGTATATGGTAATCCATATTTCTATTATAATGACATGAAAAATTTCTTAAATACTAAATGTACTCTAATACATAAATTCAAAGACAATATCTATGGAATAAGAATAGCAAGATATATCAATACTAGAGACTGGTGGATAAAAATATATAAAGTGAATAAATAGCCATGGCTATTTATTCACTTTATATATTCTGAATTTTATAATTTTTCATCCTATAACATAATACTATATACCTTAATCTTTCTTTAGTATTATTAAAAGCACTGTGCTTTATTTTTATTGATTCTAAACGATTTGCCATCAATAGCCCTTTGAACAGCTAATATACCATCAAGATGGTCATATTCATGTTGTATTAATTCTGACAAGTCCCCTATTGCATCTAATACACAATCCTTCCAATC
Source organism: Clostridiisalibacter paucivorans DSM 22131 (assembly GCF_000620125.1). Classification (NCBI taxonomy): domain Bacteria; kingdom Bacillati; phylum Bacillota; class Tissierellia; order Tissierellales; family Thermohalobacteraceae; genus Clostridiisalibacter; species Clostridiisalibacter paucivorans. Next base: position 9,013 of record NZ_JHVL01000058.1, read on the forward strand.
CAAGTCTTTATAGTAAATTTTACATTTTTTATATCTATATAATTTTACTTCTAAACCAGGAAAACTCATGCAATCATCCCACATTTCAAATTTTTCATCATCCTCAAACTCAAGCCTAGGATTTATCAAAGCTATCGATCTACCATTGAAATATATATATATTATCCTAAAAAATTCATCAATTTGAGGTGCTGCTATAGCCCTTCCAAACCCATATGACTTCCTAAAATCCATTATAGTATCATGTAAATCATTCACTATCTGTTCCGCTTTATCTATCTCATACTCCGACACCTCTTTACATTTCTTATATAGATTTTCATTTCCTAATAACAATATTTCCCTTATAGCCATTATTTACCCCCTTATATAAATTCAATATTTAACAATACAAAAATCAACCTAATTTATCTCCCTTTTTTACTGGATGATCTGGTTTAATCAGTACAACACCTTCTTCAGCATATACACCCAATATCAATACTTCAGACATAAAATCTGCAATCTGTCTAGGTGGAAAATTTACTACCCCTAAGACTTGTTTTCCCAGCAATTCATCCATTTTATAGCAATCAGTAATTTGTGCACTGGACTTCTTTGTACCTATTTCATGACCAAAATCTACCCACAATTTATATGCAGGTTTTTTTGCTTTTTTAAAGTTTTCAACTTTAGTAATTTCCCCTACTCTAATATCTAATTTCAAAAAATCATCAAATGTGGCCATTTACATCACTCCTAATACAATATATTTAATCCATAGCCTCAATCTGTGGTTCACACGACCATTTGTTGTCTATAATACATCTTGTATTCATAATTATTTTACCATTTATACAATAATATTAATATATTTTTAGTACAACTATTAAGGGAATCTAATTTTGTAAAGAAGGTAAAAGATTTAAAATCTAAACCTGGCTCTCTTCTCACAATGACTTTATTTGTTTTTGTACTTATATTTGTTGTTTTCATATTTAGCTAATTGAAATTTAACTAGTAAGCCACCAATAGTAGTAAAATTGCAGGGTCTACTTTTAGATATTTTAGGAAACTTATTTTTATACCATTGCCTAGTTAATTTTCCTTTTTCTTTTATTTCTTTAATTGCTTCTTGAATTTCTTCATAAGTAACTTTCTTTTTATTTTTCTTTCCTATTCTATAAAAAAAACCTTCTTCATCAATTTTTATTACTTCAGTTTCCTTTCTTGGTTTTTTTATTTTCATTCCAACAAATAGTGGATTCATTATATTGTGTTCATTTTCAATAAATCTACTAGGATTATTTTTTATTGGTAAATCTATATTTAGTATCTCACAAATTTTTTCAATTCTTTTTATAAGTTTATTTTTTTTCCTTTTCTCCCCAGGGAATATTTCCACTTTCCATCATCTTCTATATCTTCTTTAATTAATTTTGCTAATCTTATTATTTCTCTTTGTTCAAGTTTTTCTTTTTCCCTATTTGCAAATAGTTTTTTTAATTTTTCACTTCTCTCTTTAGAATCACAATTTTTTTCAAGTATATATAACTTTTTCTCACTTTCAGTCATATTGTCTAATTTTTTCTGTTCTTTCAACTCTTCAACTTCTTTTTCTAAGTATTTTAGAATTATCTATACCTTGTCGTAAACATTTGTCTTTTGTTATTTCTTCAAAATATCCATACCCAACATTTGATAATAATTGTCCATTTCCTGCATACACTGGACTAATAGCCTTAATATATATTGTTTCTTTGTCTTTATACATGTTAATACCTCCTAAATCAGATTAATTTTTTGATTTCATCTTTTATGTATTTTTAATAAATTGTCTTCAAATTTGCTCTTTAAAATAGCTTAGTAGTATCAGATAACTTCCTATTTCCCTTTTTCACTTTTCCCATTAAAGAAGTTATAAAAATTTATGTTCCAAATACTCCCATAGTACATATGTAGTAAAGTTATGACTCTTTGTATTTTTGTATTATCTTTTATGATTTCAAAAAACTTATTTATGATCTTTTTCATATTTAATCTATTCCATACAAATATACAAAACTCCTCCTTTATTGTAATATCCATGTATTTTTGTATAAAAATTCATAAAAAAATAATTATATTAAAAATTAGATACTTGAAAAATATTGTTATAGTTACTACTTAATCTTGAGTTTTTTCAATATAAATATCAGGATATTTTTGGGTGTATCTTAAATTAATATCTCTATGCATAATATAACTATTTTCTATATAGTCACTAAGTTCAGTATTTATGCCTATAAAAAGCCATGTAGCTTTGTGAAAAATATCCAAAGCTACATGGCTTTAATATAAATTCATATTATTTATACAGTATTAGTAATTCAATCAATACATTACCTTTTACAATTAATATCTAAAAGCTTCTCAACACGTTGATCTTTTTGATATAGTGTCATACTTGATTCCCCGTATCCTTCTATATTTGTATTTGCTCCATTGGCAACCTGCTGGATTTTTTCTATTATTTTATCTCCTCCTTCATCAATTCCTTCAATGCCCTTCATTATTCCTGTTACATCCACATCAATATCATCGTTTATTAAATCTTCATTACCACTGACACGAATTACAGGAATAAGTGGGTTATTGAATCCAGCTCCTCCTGTGGTCCATACAATCATTTGAGCTCCAAAAGATAAAAAATTAATTCCTGATCCACCACATAACATAGTCGCTTCTGATAAATAAAAACCTGGTTCTTTGGGCTTATCAATAAAATTCTTATTTACCTCCAATACATCCAAAATAGGCCTATTTCCCATTTTATGCAAAGCGCCCATGGATTTTTCTTCAAGGGTTGTTAGGCCACCAATACTATTTCCAATACTCATTGTTTCAACTTCAGTTCCTTCTACACTCCATCTACTTTCTTCGTTTTTTATTAAAGATACAATCTTTTCAGCAACTTCTCTATTTTTAGAACGTTGTATAAGTACTTCCTCACATCCTAAAAGTTCCATTAACTCACCACCAATAACAGTTCCTCCAAGATCAATAAACTTGTCTACCATATTTCCTACACTTGGATTGGATGCAATTCCAGAACTTGTATCCGAGCCACCACACTTTACACCTACTATTAACTTTTCTATTGAGACAGGCTCACGTTGAAATGAGTTAGAATATTTAACAAGTTCCTGCATCATTTGTTTTCCCTGTTCAATTGTTTTTTTAGTTCCACCACTTTCTATGCAATTGATACCTAATGCCTTCTTACCTGTTTTTGATATTGGAGACATAATTTGTTCTAATGAAATGCTCCCACATCCCATTGCAATGACTAGACATGCAGATACATTGGGGTTTTTTGCAACTTCAACCATCTGATTAAATGTTTCTTCATTACCACCAAGCATACATGTATAATAATTAGTTAATAAAACAACATCATCGAATCCTTTGGCTATGTGTCGTGCAATTCCTTCACAACATTCATCTACAGAAATAATCAATACTTTATTTCGAATCCCTACTGCTCCATCTGCTCTTTTATACCCCATAAATTCCATGACTATCCCTCCATATCTATATTCATTTGCTTGATAATTTCTTTTTTATAAGATTTAGGTATATCCACTCTTAAGCTTTTAACATTATGAACATGAACCAATTTCCCTTTTTCTATATCTTTCGTACATTCTCCTATACAGACACCATATTTGATGATACTTTCATTTTTCTTAATATCACATAAAGCTATTTTGTTTCCAAATGGTATAGACTCTTTTGCTAGTATAGTATATAACTCTTGATTATTACTAGACATAATATGCACTGTATCTCCGCTTTTAATATCATCAAGGGCAGTTGCAACAATGTCATTATCTTCCATTATAATCATTTTCTTTGTCATTGGCTCTCCTCCTAAATATATATTATTTATAAATACTTTTTTACTTTAATATTTGGATAATCTAAATTCTTAGGATTTAGTTTCATCTTCCAGAGAAGGAACAACAATATCGCCGTCTTTTTCTTTCTTAATAGCATGAACAATTCCGATTGCAAATGCCACTGCTGTTGCAATAACTATATATAACTTAATAGATGCAATAGAATTAATAATAATTGCAATCTGAACCAAACTAGCCAAGATAATTGCAGTATAAAATACACCATTGGGAACATTTTTCAGACACTCTCTGTTAGCCCATGCATTAGGATACCTTTTAGGAATTAAAGCAAAAGAAATCATCATCAGAATTCCCATCAGTAGATCTGTGAGCAGCAATGTATTTGCAATAGTATTGATATCCCACTTAAGCACAAGGGGGATCATAGAGCATAAATACACCACTGTTATAATCATCCAGGGACTGCCATTTTTATTTGTAACGCCAAACTTTTTAGGAAGCCAACCATCTACTGTAGCTTTATAAAGAGGTTCTGTATATGCACACATGCAACTATTAATAGTCGAAGATAATGCCATAAAAGGTGCCGCAATCATAAAGAAAATAAATACTGGCTTAGAAAGTATCTCTCTAGCAACAAATGTAAGTGGCTGATTTGCAACAACACTCATTGGAAGCACACCAGATGCAACTATGGAAACAGGAATATAAAACAAGAATATTGCAACAATCGTCCAAATAATTGCAAATGGAACGTCCTTCTTAGGCTGCTTAGAATGTCGACTGAAAAAAATAACCATATATGTTCCATATGTGGAGAACATAAGCAAAAATGCGCCTTTAAATAGACCTTTAAATCCATTTGGCATAAAGTTATCATTTAGAGCTGGAGAAAGTAATGTAAAATCAACTTTACTCATACCCATAATAGCAAATGTTGCTAACCCAACTAAAAGAAATGTTACTAAAAAATTTTGTGCTCTTGAAAGAAAATTTGCCCCAAATAAGTTAATGCAATAAAAAACTGTAAGTGCTACTGCTGCTGTAACCTGAATGGGAATATTGGGAAAAATTGATTTAACATATGTGCCCAATCCTACAGCATAAAGTGCAATGCTAGGAAGATACATAAAAAAACTAACTACATATATTCCAGCAAACTTTTTCCCAAGCATCGTATTGATCAATGCATAGGGACCACCATCAAATCTCAACGTACTTCCTACAAATAAAACTGGAATATTATATATGGCACCTAATATCAAAGCAATTGTATAGGCAAGCCACAAAGAATGTCCTGTCATTCCCATTGCCTGTCCAACCAATGTAACAACACCTGCACCAATCATATTACCTACATTCATTGCAAGTAATGTCCATTTTCCCATAGCACCTGTATGCAGCGTATTGTTGGAAACATTTTCACTCATTATAAAAACCTCCTCATAGCTTATTTAACTTCAAATTTTTTTATTAAATCTTCGTCCAATTCAACACCTAATCCAACACAATCTGGAACTGTAACATATCCATTTTTAAATTGAATTCTATTTTTAACAAGGTCTGTAAACAACGGACTATTGCTTTGTGAATATTCTATAAGGTCGCCTTGCTCTGTTACTGCTAAAAATTGTACTGTTGCAGCAAGAAGTATACCTGTACTAAACCCATGTGGAATCATTTTTGTTCCATTTAATTGAGCAATGTCATATATTTTTTTCATTTCACTAATACCACCACAACGGGTTATATCTGGCTGTACAATATCTGGCTGAGCATTTTCAATAAAAGTTTTAAATTCATATCTAGTTGTTAGAGACTCTCCACCAGCTACTTTAGCTGACGTTTGACCAGATAATTTTGCATAACCCCTTAAATCATCAGCCATAATAGGTTCTTCTATCCAATTTAAATTTAAATGTTTTAATCTCTCAAACATCCCTGTTGCATGGCCATAGGTTCTCCATTTCGTTGCAAGATCAATTTGGAGTTCAAAATCATCACCTAATTCTTCTCTAACAGCGGTTACAATTTTACAATCTGTAATAGGATCATCTCCAAGTATACCTCCTCCAAACTTTATACTTCTAAACCCTTGTGCCTTCAACCTTGCTGCTATATCTTTATTTTTATTTGGTTCATCTGCTGGAATAAAAGTTCCATAGGCTTTAATTTTATCTCTATACTTTCCACCCAAAAGCATATATATTGGTACATTATAATACTGTGATGCAATATCCCAGAGTGCAATATCAATGGCACTGATTGCATGAATTCCTGCTCCTCTTCTTCCTAAATAATTTGATGACCAATACATTTTGTTATACAACTTTTGGATTTCTAATGGATTTTCACCAATCAAAATTTCCTTAAGCCCATAACAGTATAGATTTGACCCAGGTGCTTCTATCACTCCTTTCACCACAAGTGGTGAGCTATCACTTTCTCCTATTCCTACAAGACCTTTATCTGTATATACTTTTACAATAACTGCATCTTCGCCCCATGTACATCTTTCTCCTTTTGAAGGTACACGTAAGCAAATAACCTTGACATCTGTAATTTTCATATTTTCCCTCCTCACTTTATTTTTTGATCGACATTTATATTTATAGTGCAAATATTATGCCATTAAAACCTCATAAATAGTTTGTTTAAAAATGTCTAATTTTGGCGGCGAGAGAAAACAATCATAAATCAATTATAAAATTCTGAGTCGAAAGCACTTCACTTATGTGAATTGCTTTAAACTCAAAAACACATTTATATTTTTTACATATTCTTATCATATATGCTATTTGCTATAAAAATAACTATACGTTATAATATTTAATAATATTTAAATTTTCAATGCATATTATAATGTGTTTTTTATAAAATTTATATTATCTTTATTCAAATCATCTACTAATGAGGTGTTTTAATGTCTAATAATATAAACTGTAAATTAGATAGTACTACGTTCTATAAATTAATTAACCATATGTATGATGAAGTTTTTGTATGGGATACTAATTATAGAGTTGTATATGTTAATGAATCATGTAGAAGACACTATGGACGTGAGCCCCAAGATTTAATTGGCAAATCTTTTTTTGATTTGATTGATGCCAAATGGTGGGATCCATCCATACTCCCTATCGTATTTGAAACCAAAAAACCCCATGCTATACGCCAAAAAACCCTACTTGATGCTGAATTATTAACAATCGCTACCCCAATTTTTGATGAGAACAATAACATAAAATATGTTGTAATGAATGTCCGAGATCCTATCTATGAACGAGACTTATATAATACTCAACATCCCTCTAGTCTCAGTACTAAAAATAGTACAGACTTGATACCTATATATAAAAGTGAAAAAATGCAAAAAGTAATTGATTTAGTAAAAAAAATAAGTCTTGTTGATGTTACTTGTCTTATTTATGGAGAATCAGGAACGGGAAAAAGTTTATTAGCTAAATATATGCATGCCATAAGTCCAAGACGGGATAAACCTTTCATCAATGTTAACTGTGCAAGCATTCCTAGCAATTTAATAGAATCAGAGCTTTTTGGATATGAAAAAGGAGCATTCACTGGAGCAGTAAATGCTGGTAAAAAAGGTCTATTAGAAGCTGCAGAGGGAGGAACAATCTTATTAGACGAGATATCTGAACTCCCTTATAATGCCCAAGCAAAACTATTGCATGTGATTCAAAACAAAGAATTTACACCTTTAGGAACATATAAATCAAAAAAAGTTGATGTGAAAATAATTTCTGCAACAAATAAAGATCTTAAGTCAATGGTTGCCTCAGGTCAATTTAGAGAAGATTTGTATTATCGTCTTAATGTAGTAGATATTCATATTCCTCCACTAAGACAGAGAAAAGAAGATATTGAGCCTTTGATTTATTATTTTTTAAATACTTTTTCACATAAATATAATGCTAGACATGAAATATCACCTGCTGCAATTGGTGTACTCCTTAATGCAACATGGAAAGGTAATGTAAGAGAACTTCAACATATTATTGAACGCTTAGTAGTTACCATTGATGACATTGTAATTGATGTTGAACATTTACCTAAAAATATTTTTGAAATTGTTGATTGCAGCAATATTCCTAAGGTTTCGGATGAGCTGTCATTTGATCAGATTATTTCCAATTATGAACGACTTCTTGTCCATGATGCCTACAAAAAAGGGCCCTCTAGCAGAAAAGTTGCGCGTCAACTCGGAATCAGCCAAACAAGAGCCTTGAAGCTTATTAATAAATATATAACTTAAAAAGCAAATAAAAAAATTTTCTTATAGGACATAAAAGCACTGAATAATAACCGTATATATCTCCTTTATCATGTTTGTCTCTTTGCATATTCAACTACTTCACCTTTATTTCAATAAATTAACGGCAAGATTCTCTCTTACCGTTGTCTTTAATCTAGTCTAATTTAAATTGTTTTCCATTTATATTTAAGGATTCTACCACTGTATTGTCAAATGGCAGATTGGGTATATATTTAAGGAATATTTTTTCTTCTCTATTAAAAGATGTAACAAAGTCTATTTCTTCTGTAGTTCCATCGCTCATATTAACGTAAACCTTTGGAATTTGAGTATCGTCGTATTCTCCTGTTCCTAATAATGTAACTCCTAATTGTGAAATATAAATACGTTCTACTTGCCATGTTCCAAAATCCAATTTACACCTAGCTTCTTTTTGTGGTTTCACAGATTGAAGCTTAAATTTAACCCTCCAATCCCCTTCTGTATATCCTCCACTAGATACAAAATATCCCTTTAATAAAACTTCTTTAATATCAATACCTTTCAAGTCAAAGACATACTCAAGGTACTCTCCTCTATCCTTTGTATTCCCTGATTCATCTATTCCAAAGGGAATAGTTGATGGATTGATGTCTAGCCTATTGTCTTCTGTATCAGCAAAATAAAAATAACCATGATCATCTTTGCCCTTACCTGTCCATTTCGTCTGGATATGAAGCTTATCATCAATATATCCTATGTTTGAAATATGCATAAAGTCAATATTAGGGAGTTTGATATTCTTTTGATCTCCTTTTAAAACCTGGATTATTCCTTGCTCTTTCCATATTGTAAATAAGTTTCCACTGCCACCAGCTACATGTTCTGTATTCAATGGTATTGTTTTTGAACATGTTTTTTTTATATCTGACAAGACAATTCCTGTCTCTACTTCATCAAATACTTGGTAATCACTTAAAAAAGATGAGACTGAAAGATGTAGTTTTTTACCATTTAGTTTCTCTCCACCATTTACTTGTATTCGCAATGTGGCAGTTTTACTCGCTTTATCATAATTAATGACCTGGGCATTAAACCCCCCCCCTTTTGATAATGAGTAATTATACAAATCGATGGATTCACCAATTCTATCTCCTATTAAATCTTGCATAGTTATATAGATTACTGCCATTTCATCATCATTATATGCTGCAACTACTTCCATCTTGATTCCGTTGTCTTCACTCGACTTCCCAATTGGTTGAAGTATGTCTGCTATCTCTGGGCTTACTATAGATATAATATTATTAAAACTTGGAATAGTAGCTGCTAATACCCCTACAGATAACATCAGACAAATACATGTTACCATTGCTATCCTTATTATTTTTTTCTTGCTGACAAAATCATTTTGCTTTAGTTTTTTATGTACCTCTGAAACAATGTCATATTCAGGAGTTTGAATATTGTTTAATCTATCTTTGATGATCTCCTCATCATGATCAAATTTCATTTGAATTCCTCCAATCTTTTACAACAAATGTTCTCTTTTTCTAATGCCTTTATCAGCTTATTTTTTGCCCTTTCATATCGTTTTCGCAGTGTAGCAGCAGATACTTTATAGATTAGTTCTAATTCTTTATAGCTTTTTTCATCCATTATTCTACTAAATATCAATGCACGTTCCCCACCTGATAGCTTTAAAAGGGCTTTTTTTAAATCCTCGCTTATAAAATTTGTAAACCTATCCTCTGTATTGTTATTTGCTTCAGGTATAAAAAATAATATTTTTCTCCTTCTTTTCTTTCTCAATATATCTATACATGTATTGTATGCAATACCATATAGCCATCCTGACAAAGAATGTCCTTTTTTAAAACTTTTTCTTTTATTATAGGCTTTTATAAATGTTACTTGTACTGCATCCTGTGCTTTGTGGTAGTCACAAATAATATTATGGCAATAACGTAACAAAGGCTGCCCATATAACTCAATGGCACACTCGAGCTCATACTCTCCACCCTGAGCAAAAGACTCCTCTAAAACCTTTTCTTCCATATCTGCACCCCTTTCTTTTGAATTAAAAACTAGTCTTCACTTCTAATACGTTTGCCACCTTATATTTGTGACATCAATTTCTTTTTCTTCCAAATATGTATTTTACCCTTTGATGTGATTTCTTTAGTATTAACCCAATACAAATAAAAAAGATAGCAAAATATTGCTATCCCCCTGTGTTAGAATAGTTGTCATATAGATGTTATAATAATTGTGAGTAAAGAAAGGATGACAATCTATATGAAAAATAAGAGCTATAATAAAGAATACATTGAAGATATATTAAGGCAAATATCTCCGCCAATAAATAAAAAAGTATCACAGGTATCTAAGGAAACAGGAGTATCTACAAACACTATCTATGGGTGGAAGAGAAAAGCTAGAATAGAAGGCAAATTAATACCCAATAGTAATCCTAATCGACTTAAGAGATGGAGAAAAGAAGATAAACTTAAAATTGTAATGGAAACATTT
>NZ_JHVL01000059.1 GCF_000620125.1 Clostridiisalibacter paucivorans DSM 22131
AGAAGGCAGATTTAAAGATGAAATAGTACCAGTAGAAGTACCACAGAGAAAGGGAGATCCAATACTAGTAGATACAGATGAGCATCCTAAATTTGGATCAACAATAGAAAAACTAGGAAAATTGAGACCAGCATTTAAAAAGGGTGGAACAGTAACAGCAGGAAATGCATCAGGAATAAATGATGGAGCAGCAGCATTGATAGTAATGTCTAAAGAAAAGGCAGATGAATTGGGCATTAAGCCATTGGCAACAATCAAGGGATATGGTTCAGCAGCATTAGATCCAGCAATAATGGGATATGGACCAGTGCCAGCAACTAGAAAGGCATTGAAAAAAGCAGGATTAAAGGTAGAGGACTTAGACTTAGTAGAAGCAAATGAGGCATTTGCAGCTCAATCATTGGCAGTAGTAAAAGACCTAGGATTAGATACAGAAAAGACCAATGTAAATGGTGGAGCAATAGCATTGGGACACCCAATAGGTGCATCAGGAGCTAGAATATTGGTAACACTATTATATGAGATGATAAAAAGAGATTCAAAATTAGGATTGGCAACACTTTGTATAGGTGGAGGTCAAGGTACATCACTTATAGTTGAAATGTAATATGTAAAAGCAGGGAATATTCCCTGCTTTTAGTTCTTAGTTCTCAGCTCCTGGTTCTTAGGAAGCATAAGGTACTACACACCTCTACCAAGAACCAAGAACCAAGAACCAAGAACCAAGAACCAAGAACCAAGAACCAAGAACTAAGAACTAAGAGCTAAGAACCAAGAACTAGAAAACACACTTCCAGTTGAAAATAAAGTGGATTAATGATATAATCTTAATGTTTTATAGTATAATGACAAGACTATGTTAAAAACTAGTAATAACAACTGGAGAGAAGGTGTCTAATTAGATGAAGCATTTTATAAAGGTGTTTTCCATAGCATTCCTTTGCTTTATGCTGGCATTTGGGGCAGGAATGTTTACTTATGTAAAATTTGCAAATACTGCAGATAGTGCCGATGCAAACGACAATAACCCTGATGAAGATAGTGAACAAGAATTGATAGAGGATGAAGGCCTCAGTCCCTTTGAAAGAGCTGTAAAACATAGCGAAAGGGTAAATGTGGTGCTTTTAGGTTTAGAGGGGCCTAGAACAGATACTATAATGTTTGCTAGTTTTGACCCCGAGACCAATAAAGTAGACATGATATCTATTCCTAGGGACACATATTATGCAGATAAGGGTTATCCTCAAGGTGACCAAAAGAAGATAAATGCAAAGTATGGTAGGAGTGGAGTGGAAGGTACTAAAAAAGCTATTGAAAATATATTAAAGGTACCAGTACACAATTATGTAAGTGTTACTTATAACGGAGTAGAGAGTATAGTAGATGCTTTAGGGGGAGTAGAAGTAAATGTACCCTTCCATATGGTTTACCGAGACACTACTCCAGGTAGAAAGCCATTATATATAAATATACCTAAAGGAAGACAAACTCTTGATGGAAAAAATGCAGTTAAATTCTTAAGATATAGGAAAAGTAATGATGGGAGATCAGGGTATCCCGATGGTGATTTAGGTAGGATAAAGGCTCAACAAAAATTTGTACAATCAGCTATAAAAAAGGCATTTAGTTTCAGAATTATTTCAGTTGTAAATGCTACATTGGATCATGTTAAGACAGATATGAGTAAAACTGATATCCTCAAATATGGTACCAGTGCATGGGGAATAAATATGGATGATATATCTATGCATACCCTCCCAGGAAGACCTGCATATAGAAATGGATTATCTTATTTCTTCCATGACCCTAGTGGTGTAAGGGATTTAGTAGAAGATATATACGGAGTAAAAGATGAAACCGAAAAGACACCAAAAGAAGAAGAGAAAGAGACTAGTGATTAGTTAGTGGTTAATGGTTAGTAGTTGATGGTGGAAATCTACAGGATTTCCACCATCAACTACTAACTACGAACTACTAACTTTTTTTACTTCTTTTCCAAAAGCATTTCTCCTATTTCATATACATTTCCTGCTCCCATAGTTATGAGCATATCATTGGATTTTAGATTTTCATTGAGATAATTGACTATATCTTCAAAATCTCTTATATATATTGCATCTATGCCTTTGTCCATGAGTTTGTTTTTGAGGTCTGTGGAATGCACTATATGTTCATCCTTTTCTCTGGCTGCATAAATATCAGTGATTATGATTTTATTTGCATCGGAAAAGGAATTACTAAAGTCATCTAATAATGCCTTAGTCCTAGTATATGTATGGGGTTGAAATACGCACCAAAGTTTATTATGGGGTACAGTTTTTGCTGCAGATAATGTGGCCTTTATTTCTGTTGGATGATGGGCATAATCATCTATTACTTTTATATTTCTTATTAGACCTTTAGTTTCAAATCTTCTATGGGTACCAGTAAAGAACTTAATACCTTGGATAGCATCTTCCAAAGAGATGCCAGACTTATGACATGCAGCTATGGCTGCCAATGCATTAGATATATTGTGTTTTCCCACAACCCTTAAAGATACATCATGTGATTGGCTTCCCACATTTAATGTAAAATTAGGAAACCCCAGTTGGTCAAACCCTATATTATCTGCAAAATAGTCAGTTTGACTATCACTGATACTAAAGGTTACTAGATTGGGGTAGTTTTCTTTAGTAAATGATGACATATTGGAATCGTCACTATTTACTATCAAAAATCCATCATTGGGAACTAGCTTAGCAAAATCATTGAAGGTTTCAACTATATGGTCTATATCTCTAAAATAGTCTAAGTGGTCTGCATCTACATTTAATACTACACCTATATCTGGAAAGAATTTCAAAAAATTGCTTTTATACTCACAGGCTTCAGTCAAGAAATAGTTTCCATTGCCTATCTTAACATTTCCCCCTATGATATCTAAATCCCCCCCTATAAGGACTGTAGGGTCTGAAAGACTTTTTTCTAAAATAGTAGCAATCATACCTGTAGTAGTGGTCTTACCATGAGTACCCGATACAGCTATGGATTTTTTGTATTTCCTCATTAATTGGCCTAAAAAAGTGGCTCTGTCTACATATAGTATATCATGATTTTTTGCAGATACTAACTCACAATTGTCATCGGAAAGGGCAGATGTATATACAACTAAATCTGCTTCAGATATATTGCTTTCATTGTGTCCTATAAATATTTCAACGCCTAGATTTTTTAATTTATTAGTTATTTTTGATTCTCTTATATCTGAACCTGAAACTGTATAATCGTTTTTTATCATAATTTCAGCCAAACCACTCATACTTACTCCGCCAATACCTATAAAATGTACATGATTAAAATCATGTTTGTTAATATCAAATTCAAACATTAAATATACCTCCAAAATTATAGTTGAGAGTTAACTGTTTTTCTATATTATTGCCATAATACATTATATTATAATATATGTATTATTATTATAGTCCGTAACCTATGGATTACGAACTATTTTCCTCAAAGATTATATCATAAAAAATGTTTTTTTCGTAAAATATCTCAATAACTATTGAATATTTCTTCAATAACGAATAAAATTATAGATAAACAAAAACAATATTCGGATTTAGGAGGTTTTCAGTGAAAAAGCTAAAAAGAAATGAACGAATAGGTGCGTTGATGAAGATTTTATCAGACAGACCAAATCATATATTTACTTATAATTATTTTACAGATATATTTAATGCAGCAAAATCTACCATAAGTGAAGACATAGTGATAGCAAAGGAGTTGGTAGAAAAATTGGAACTAGGAGATATAGAAACTATATCTGGTGCCTCTGGAGGGGTGAAATATTCCCCTAGGATATCTAAAAATAAAATAGACAAGTTTTTGAAGGAAATTGCTTCAAAACTTTCTGATAAAAGCAGATTGATTCCTGGTGGATTTATGTATATGGCAGATGTATTATATCATCCCGATACTGTATATAATATAGGTAAAATATTTGCCACTAAATTTGCAGGCCAAAATATTGACTATGTAGTTACAGTAGAAACTAAGGGCATTCCTTTGGCACTTATGACAGGAAAAATATTAAATGTACCATTGGTAATAATAAGAAGGAATACCAAGGTTACAGAAGGACCCACTGTGAGTATAAACTATCTTTCAGGTTCAACAAAACAAATACAGACCATGTCTCTATCTAGAAGGGCGATACCAGAAGGTTCAAGGGTATTGATTATAGATGACTTTATGAAGGCAGGAGGAACAGCAAAGGGTATGCAGGATATGATGAAGGAATTCAAGGCCCATGTAGTAGGGACAGGGATTATGATCGCTACAGCCCAACCTGCCAATAAGGTTGTAAGTAATTATACTAATTTACTGACTCTTAAAGGTATAGATGAAGACAAAGAAGAAATATATGTAGAACCAAGTATTTAATGCAAATAATTTAATATAAAAAAATTTCTGAAAAAGAAGGATTTTGAAAAGAAAAAGAGAATATATTTATAACCGTACAACAGAGCAGGACAGGAAGGTGGTGAAAGGATGAAGGTTACAGATGTTAGAGTAAGAAAGATAAATAGTGAAGGCAAAATGAAGGCGATAGTATCCGTTACCTTTGATGATGAATTTGTTGTTCATGATATAAAGATTATCGAAGGTCAAAATGGTATGTTTATTGCTATGCCCAGTAGAAAGATGGCTGATGGAGAATTCAGAGATATAGCCCATCCTATTAATTCCGAAACCAGACAAAAAATACAAGATGCAGTATTTGTAGAATACGAAAAAGAATGTGAAAAAGAACAAATAGAAGAATAATAAAGGGTCTAGAGGGGCCCTTTTTTATTTGCTAAAAAAAGGATTTTCCTAAAAGAGCGCATATATGCACAATGCTTTTTTCTCTGTGTTTTTTATGTTATAATTTATTGGGGAAGTTACGAAGTAATTTAGTAATTAGTCAATAATGACTAACTAAAAAAACGAGGTGTTTTTATGATAAAGACTATAATTCTGGCCGCAGGAGAGGGCACAAGGATGAAATCCAAATTGCCTAAAGTATTACATAATATATGTGGTCAACCTATGATAAATTATGTATTAGATAGTGCCAGAGGGGCAGGTTCTGAAAAAAACTATATAATAGTAGGACATGGAAAAGATAAAGTTATGGATACTATAACCAATGAAGATATTGGGTATATAGATCAGCCTATGGGAGAAGGAGTACCTTATGGTACAGGATATGCAGTGATGCAAGCTAAGGAATATATAAAAGATAGTGATATTGTATTAATACTTTGTGGAGATACACCCCTACTAAAGGGAGATACATTAAATGAATTTATAAAATATCATAAAAAAGAAAAATATGATGCAACTGTTTTGACTGCAACTATTGACAACCCTAAAGGATATGGTAGGATAATAAGGGGCGAAAATGGTCAAGTGCTAGGCATAGTGGAGGAAAAAGATGCCAGTAAAGACCAAAAAAAGGTAATGGAAATAAATTCAGGTGTTTATTGTTTTTCAGGAAAACATCTTAAAGACGCTTTAGACAGAATAGATAATAATAATGCTCAACGAGAATATTATTTGACAGATACTATAAAGATACTTAATGATTTAGGTTTCAGTGTAGGGGGATTTAAGATAGAAGATAGTACTGAAATAAATGGCATTAATTCAAGGATACAACTGTCAAATGCAGAAAATATAATGAGAAATAGAATAAACGAAAAATTAATGTCCCAAGGTGTAACATTGATAGACCCTGACAATACATATATCCATAAAATGGTAAAAATAGGAAAAGATACTGTAATATATCCCAATGTATTTATAGAGGGTTCATCTACTATAGGGGAAGATTGCACAATAGGTCACAATTCCAAGATTGTAGACAGTACTATAGGAGATGGAGTAACCATAAATACCTCTACTATATTGGAGAGTACAGTGGGAAATAATACCAGTGTAGGTCCCTATGCTTATATAAGACCCCAAAGTCATATAGGTAACAATGTGAAGATAGGGGATTTTGTTGAAGTGAAAAAATCTAAAATAGGTAATAATACTAAGGCATCCCATTTAGCGTATATAGGAGATGCCCAGGTGGGAGACGGAGTAAATATAGGGTGTGGAGTAGTATTTGTAAATTATAATGGCAAAGATAAAAGCAAAACCATAGTGGAAGATGGTGCCTTCATAGGCAGTAATTCCAATTTAGTCGCACCAGTAACAATAAAGAAAAAGGCATATATAGCAGCAGGATCAACAATAATAGATGATGTAAAGGAAGGAGACCTATCTATTGCTAGAGCAAGACAAGTGAACAAACAGGGATGGGTGTCTAAAAAAAATCCTTATAAAAATAAATAAACTTAGGAGGAGTATTTGATGAATGTTGGAGGAAGAGATATTAAGGTTTTTTCTGGAAACGCTAACAAAGATTTAGCACAAAAGATTTGTAAGGAGATTGATGTACATTTTGGAAACAGTGAAGTATCAAGATTTAGTGATGGAGAAATATCTGTAAATATCAATGAGACAGTAAGGGGTTCTGATGTTTTTGTCATTCAATCTACATGCCCTCCTGTAAATGAAAATCTTATGGAACTACTAATACTTATAGATGCATTCAAAAGGGCATCAGCAGGAAGAATAAATGCAGTTATACCTTATTATGGATATGCTAGACAAGATAGAAAGACCAAGGCCAGAGATCCAATCACATCAAAATTAGTTGCAGATATATTGACTAAGGCAGGAGCTGATAGGGTAGTAAGTATGGACCTTCATGCTGCACAGTTACAAGGGTATTTTGATATACCAGTAGATCACCTATTGGGAGTACCTATTTTAGCAAAATATTTTGAAAACATGAATACTAGCGATACTGTAGTAGTATCACCAGATATAGGTGGAGTAAGAAGGGCTAGAAACTTTGCAAGTATATTGGATATGCCCATAGCGATAATAGAGAAGAGAAGACCAAAGGCCAATGTTTCAGAAGTGATGAATGTAATAGGAGATATAGAAAATAAAAATGTAATAATAGTAGACGATATAATAGATACAGCAGGATCTATGACTAAGGCCGCTAAGGTACTTAAAGACTTTGGAGCCAAGGATGTATATGCATGCTGTACCCATCCAGTGCTTTCGGGGCCAGCCATAGAAAGAATAGGAAATTCAGTAATAAAGAAATTGATTGTAACAGATACTATACCACTACCAGAAGAAAAACAAATAGATAAAATAGAAGTAGTGTCTGTAGCGCCATTATTTGGAGAAGCTATAAAGAGAATATATGCAAACGAATCAGTAAGCACATTATTTGATTAATATAGTTCGTAGTTGGTAGCTGGTAGTTCGTAGCCAAATGTAGAAATCCCATGGATTTCTACCATCAACTACGGTCTACGAACTACGGACTATCGACTAATATCTAGGAGTTGAGAACAGTGTATGTAGTAGTGGGACTGGGTAATCCAGGCAATAAATATAGAGGTACTAGACATAATGTGGGATTTGATACCATAGATTGTATGGCAGAGATGCTCAATGTAAAGTTGAATAAAATAAAGTATAAATCAGTATATGGAGAAACCAATATAGGTGGAGAAAAGGTATTGTTGGTAAAGCCTCAAACCTATATGAATAACAGTGGACAGACAGTATTGGACATTTATAACTTTTTTAAATTGCCTATAGATAATATAATAGTAATATATGATGATATAGACATAGAATTTGGTACCATTAGAATAAGAAAAAAAGGCAGTGCTGGAAGTCATAATGGAATGAGATCTATAATATATTTATTAAAAAATGACCAATTTCCTAGAATAAGAATAGGAGTAGGAAAACCAGAAGATGGTAGAGATTTAGTAGCCCATGTGTTGGGAAAATTTGGCAAGGAAAATCGTCCAGAGATTGATTCTGCCATCGAAAGAGCAGCCAAGGCTGCCCAAGAAATAATAAAAAGTGATGTGGAGAAGGCTATGAATTTATACAATGGCTAGATTGATGAATTTGATAAAGTTATTCCAAAAGCCCAGGTGCTAGAACCTGGGCTATGGGTGTTTATAGATTGAGGAGTTGATGGTATTGGGTGCCAATATGTTTATAGAACAAATGAAAAATTTAAAGGGATACAAAGATATAATAAGAGGGATTGAAAACAATATTTCTCCAATGGCTGTAAAGGGTATGTCTCAAGAAAATCTGGCCCATATAGCCTATGCCATTAATAGTCATATGAAAAAGCAGATATT
Source organism: Clostridiisalibacter paucivorans DSM 22131 (assembly GCF_000620125.1). Classification (NCBI taxonomy): domain Bacteria; kingdom Bacillati; phylum Bacillota; class Tissierellia; order Tissierellales; family Thermohalobacteraceae; genus Clostridiisalibacter; species Clostridiisalibacter paucivorans. Next base: position 8,271 of record NZ_JHVL01000059.1, read on the forward strand.
AATATTAACCTATGATGAACTAAAGGCTAAGAAAATAGCTGAAGATGTAACGGCATTCAATAAAGAAATGGTAGAAATATTTCCGTCGAGACAATTAGTTTTTTATGATATAGATGCATTTAGCCATGATATTACATATCAGAGAATAAAGGTAATGGATAGACTGGCAAAAAAAGAAAATATAATATTAGTAGCCTCCATAGAGTCTTTGTTAAATAAATTAATGCCCATAGATATGTATAAAACATATATGAATACCATTGAATTTGGGCAGGAAATAGATTTGGAAGAGACTATAAAGACCTTTGTAACTCAAGGGTATGAATCGGTAGATATGATAGAGGGAAAGGGACAGTTTTCTGTAAGGGGAGGTATAATAGACTTTTTTCCTGTAGACAGCCAAAATCCCTTCAGGATAGAATTGTTTGACAATGAAATAGATTCCATAAGAACATTTGATATAAAGACCCAGAGGTCTTTGGACAATAAAAAAGTAGTACATATATCTCCAGTAAAGGAAATAATCATAGATGAAGGGCAAAAAGAAGGTATAATAGAAAATCTAATGATAGACTTAAAAGATACCATAGACAATATGTCTGCAAAGGATAATGAAAAAATAACAGAGAAACTAAGTGAGAAATTCCATAGTTATATAGAAAAAATAGATACGGGATTGAGTATAGAAAATATAGATATGCTTATACCCTATATGTCCATGGAATTTTCCAATATATTGGATTATTTAGCTAAGGATGCAGTGGTTTTAGTAGACAGTCCCAATAGAATAGAAGAATCTGTGGATACATTGCAACAAGATTTTAGATCTAAATATACAGATCTATTTGAACAGGGAGAAGTATTGAGAAGGCATGAGGATATATATATTTCCTATGATGAAATAATACCTATAATAAAAGATAATATCTGCATAACTATAGATAGTATTCTAAAAGCAAATAAGAGATTTAAGCCCAAAGAGATAATAAATATAATGGTAAAGTCTATGCAGTCATTTCACAACAAAATAGACCTATTGGCAGAAGAATTAAAAAATATGCAATACAGAGGATATAAAACCATATTATTTTCAGGTACAGAGGAACGGGGCAAAAGATTGGTAGAAGGACTTTTGCAAGCAGGAATAGAGCCTGTATATATTAAAGATACAAATACAGAAATAAAATCGGGACAAATATTTGTTACAGCGGGAACTATTGCCAATGGGTTTGAATATCCTGCTATTAAATTTGCCATTATAAGTGATAAAGAAATATTTGGTTCCTTTAAGAGAAAGAGATCTAAAAAGGCTAGAAAAGATACGAAAAAGATAACTGCATTTACAGATTTAAAGGTAGGAGACTATGTGGTTCATGAAACCCATGGTATAGGTAAATATGTGGGTATAGAGCAGTTAGATGTACAGGGTGTAAAGAAAGACTATTTTAGTCTAAAGTATTCGGGGAAGGATATGTTATATATCCCTGTAGATCAAATGGATTTGATTCAGAAGTATATTGGTGCAGATACTATTAAACCAAAAGTAAGTAAATTGGGTAGTGGAGAATGGGCAAAAACTAAAAACAAGGCAAAAAAGGCCATAGAAGATATGGCAAAGGAATTGTTGGAGCTATATGCCAAGAGACAGACGGTAAAGGGATATGCATTTTCTAAAGATCAGCCTTGGCAAAAGCAGTTTGAGGATTTATTCCAATATGAAGAAACAGAGGATCAATTGAAGTGCATAGAAGAAATAAAGAGAGATATGGAAAAGAGAAGACCAATGGACAGACTACTGTGTGGAGATGTGGGATATGGAAAGACAGAGGTGGCTCTAAGGGCAGCATTTAAGGCCACATTAGATGAAAAGCAGGTGGCAATATTAGTCCCTACTACCATATTGGCTCAACAGCATTATAATACATTGGTAGATAGATTTAGAGAATTTCCTATAAATATAGAGATGCTCAGTAGATTTAGAACTCCAGGTCAACAAAAGAAAATCATAAAGGATCTAAAGGGTGGAAAGATTGATATAATAGTGGGGACACATAGATTGTTGTCTAAGGACATAAAATTTTATGATTTAGGACTGTTGGTAGTAGATGAAGAGCAGAGATTTGGGGTAAAACATAAAGAAAAATTAAAGGCATTAAAAGAATCTATAGATGTATTGACTCTTACGGCAACACCTATCCCTAGAACATTGCATATGTCCCTTATAGGGGCTAGGGATATGAGTATAATAGAAGAACCACCAGAGGAACGATATCCTATCCAGACATATGTATTGGAATACAACGAACAATTGGCGAGGGACTCCATAATAAAAGAGATGAATAGAGACGGACAGGTATATTTTGTATTTAATAGAGTTAGAGGGATAAAGAAGATGGCTGCATCCATAAAGGCATTGGTACCAGAGGCGAAAATAGCTGTTGCCCATGGTCAAATGAGTGAGAGGGAATTGGAAAAGATTATGTTGAATTTTATGGATGGTGAATACGATGTCTTAGTCTGTACCACTATAATAGAAACAGGACTGGACATATCCAATGTAAATACTATGATAATATATGATGCCGATAAGATGGGGCTTTCTCAACTGTACCAATTGAGGGGACGGGTGGGAAGATCCAATAGAATAGCCTTTGCCTATTTTATGTATGAAAGGGATAAAGTGCTTACAGAAGTAGCAGAGAAGAGACTTAAGGCTATAAAGGAATTTACCGAATTTGGCTCTGGATTCAAGATAGCTATGAGGGACTTGGAGATAAGAGGTGCAGGTAATCTGTTAGGTTCAGAACAGCATGGTCATATGGCGGCAATAGGATACGATCTATATGTGAAGTATCTAGAGGAAACAGTTAAGCAACTTAGAGGAGAAGATAGTGTAAAAGATATAGATGTAAGTATAGAACTCAATGTAGATGGATATATACCTAATAGATATATAGGAAATGAAGAACATAAAATAGAGATGTATAAAAAGATATCAGCAGTGGAAACTAATGATGAATACAGGGATGTATTGGAAGAACTCATAGATAGATTTGGAGATATACCTAAAGAGGTCAACAATCTGTTAAAGATTGCCAGAATAAAATCTGTATCTAAGAGAAATGGTATATCCTTGATAAAACAGATGGGGCAGTATGTAAATATGGAATTTAGTAATTTCAATATAGTAACTCCCCAATTGATAGACGAATTATCTAGGAGATTTGGACGAAGGATGAGTTTTAATTTATCCAATCCACCATCTTTGAAATACAAACTTAATATAACCGACCAAAAGCTCATATTATCAGATGTAGAAGAGATAATAAGAAGAATAGATAGTTTCCACAAAGAAGAAAGTAAGGTATAATTGTCTTTGAGAAAATAAGTAGAGTTAGCAGCTACTAGTTATTAGTTAGTAGTCTAATGAAGGAATTCAACGGATTTCTATCATCAGCTACGAACTACTAACTACGAACTACTAACTAAATAGATAAGGAGAGGATAATGTTGTTTAAGAAAAATAGAATAGTATTGGTCGTACTTGCTCTAATACTTATTATACCAGCAGTTCTATCAGGATGTAAAAGCAATGAGGAAGCTGTAGCAAAGGTAAATGGAGAATTAATTAGTAAGGAAGCTTTTGACAAATATTTGAGCTATCAGAAAAAGGGAGCAGAACTTACAGGTAATATAGCACCAGATATGTGGACAAATGATTTGGGAGATGGACAGACATATGAAGAGATAATAAAGAAAAATGTACTAGAGCAATTGATTGTCCAAGAGATAATAAAACAAAAGGCTGAAGAAGCAAATGTAGAAGTAAGCAATGAAGAGCTAGATAAGGAAGTTGAAAAATTAAAGGGCACAGAGGAAGAAAAAAAGAGTTTTGAAGAATTTATTGAACAGATGGATATAACAGAGGATTTCTTCAAGGAAATGTATAGAAGTGAAATGCTTATATCCAAGTATATAGAAGAAACTGTAGAGGTGTCAGAAGAAGAGGCTAAGAGTTATTATGAAGAAAGAAAAGATATATATGATAGAGTTAGGGCTAGACATATACTATTAGAAACAGAGGAAGAGGCAAAGGATGTAATAAAAAGCCTAAATGAAGGAGCAGATTTTGTAGAATTGGCGAAAGAAAAATCCATTGGTCCCACAGGTCCAAATGGTGGAGATTTAGGATATTTCGCCAAAGGAAGGATGCTTCCAGCATTTGAAGAAGTTGCATTTAATCTTGAAGTAGGAAAAATAAGTGAACCTGTGAAAAGTGATTATGGATACCATGTTATAAAAGTAGAAGATAAAAAGTTAACATTTGAAGCCAATAAAGAAGATGTAATGAAAGATATGAAATCCAGCAAATTTGGAGAAGAGCTTAAAGAGTTAAGGGATACAGCAGAAGTGGAGATTCTTTTAGAAGAAGAACCAAAGGAAGAGCCAAAGGATGAAGAAAATAAAGAATCCAATGATACCGATGTAAAGGATGAACCAAAAGAAGATCAAAACAACGACAATAAAACTACAGAAGAAGACGCAGAGTAAGTTATTAGAGCCCGTAGTTGGTAGCAAGATGAGGAAATATATAGGATTTTAACCATAGACTATGAACTACAAACTAAAAAACCGGGGAACCGGTTTTTTTTAATGCATAAAAAAACCACATAAGTAAAATAATAATATAGAATTGATTGAATAAACTCATGTGTTTAGGGAGGGAAAAAAGTGAAAGCTACTGGTATAGTAAGACGAATTGATGATTTAGGTAGGGTTGTAATACCTAAAGAAATAAGGAGAACACTTAGAATAAGAGAAGGAGATCCCTTGGAGATATTTACCGATAGAGAGGGAGAAGTAATATTGAAGAAGTATTCCCCTATAGGTGAATTAAACGAATTCGCAGATGAGTACACAGAAGCATTGAATGAATCTACTGGCCATACCACACTCATATGTGATAGGGATGAAGTTATATCCATAGCAGGAGGCTCAAAAAAAGAGTATCTAGAAAAAAGGGTTAGTCCTGAATTAGAGAAGATAATGGAAAGCAAAGAAGTGTACTTAGGATCAGGAAAAAGTAAACCCATAAGGATAACAGTAGAAGAGTATAGCCCAGATAACTATACTAGTCAGGTTATAGCTCCAATAGTTTCTCAAGGAGATCCAATAGGGTCGGTAATATTTGTGACTAAAGATACCAATAAAGATATGGGAGAATTAGAGACCAAGCTTGCAGAAACAGCAGCAGCCTTTTTAGCAAAACAAATGCAAAACTAGAGTAAGTATAAAAAAGACGGCAATTATTTGTGCCGTCTTTTTTTATGCTCAAAATTGTTATATTATAGAAATAGTGATATCATAAATAAAAGTAGCCATGAACGCTAAAAAAACAACCACTAACTACCAACTACAGACTACGAACTACGGACTACCAACTACGAACTAACAAAACCAAGGAGTGATAATACTATGGAAGCTTTCCTAAAGGAAATAGAAGAAAAAAAGAGTTTATTAGATAGTAAAAGACCACTTCCTGAGTATACAGTCAAAAGCATCCGCGAAAACTTATTGTTAGAGTGGACATACAACTCAAATGCTATAGAGGGTAATACCCTTACTTTTAAGGAAACGAAAGTTGTATTGGAAGGGATTACAGTGGGAGGCAAAACTTTAAGAGAACATTTAGAAGTAATTAATCATAAAGAAGCTATTTTATATGTTGAAGAAATAGTAAAAGATAAGGAACCACTAAGTGAGTGGCAAATTAAAAATATTCATAGATTGGTTTTAAAGGGAATATATGATGAATATGCAGGAACATATAGAAATCAAAATGTAATTATAAGTGGTGTAGAACATAAACCACCAAATTTTTTAGTTGTTCCAAAGGAAATGGAAAAATTGATTGAATGGTATAAAACAGGAACACAGAATCTTCATCCAGTAGAGAGGGCAGCCTATTTACATGGGAAATTTATTGGCATTCATCTATTTGTAGATGGAAATGGCAGAACAGCTAGGTTGCTTTTAAATTTAGAACTTATGAAGGATGGATATGTTCCAATAGTAATTCAAAACAACAAAAGAATTGAATACTATAATGCATTAGATAAAGCACATACAACTAATAACTATAATGACTTTATAAAATTAGTTGCACAGGAAGTAAAACGTAGCCTAGATCAATATTTAGAATTAATAGACAGTAGCTATAACCACTAACTACAAGCTACCAACTACCAAAACCAAAGGGGTGATAATATGACTCTGAAGGAATTAAAAGAAAAATATAATTATATAGAAGATATAATAAATATTTTATATGAAAAAAGTAATATAGTTTTTTCATATATTTTTGGTTCTTATGCCAAAGGTGAAAATAGAGAATCAAGCGATATAGATATAGCCATATATCTAAAAAATAATCAAATTAGTACTGATAAATATTTGAGTTTACTGTACGATATAATGTCTATTAGTAATAAAAAGGTGGATTTAGTTATATTAAATGACTCCCCTCCATTGATTAAACATGAAGTATATACAGAAGGGATATTGCTTTTTACTAAGGATAAAGAGACACTTACAAATTATAAGGTTAAGACTTTATTTGAATATGAAGATATGAAATACTATTTAAATATGCAATACAAAGATATGATAAATAGAATAAGAGAGGAGAGAGCAAACGATGGTTAAGCCTAGAATTTTAAAACAGAGGTTTACTCAGTTAAATATATCAATTACAAAGTTAAAAAAATACACAGATATAACTTGGGATGATTTTATTAAAGATGATATAGTTCAAGATGTTGTAGAGTATAATTTATTTATTTCTATAAATATGTTGGTAGATATAGCAACACATATAGTTTCAGATGAAAATATGGGCAATCCAAAAACTATGGGAGATGCATTTGAAATATTGTATAAACAACGCATAATAACAAAAGAGAATGAAGAAACATATAAAAAAATGGTTGGTTTTAGAAATATATTATCTCATGAGTATATTCGCATAAATAAAAAAATAGTATATGATATATTAAAAAATAATATTAAAGATTTGGAGAAATTTATATTAACCATAAATGATAAGTTTAAAATTATATAACAAATAAGTAGCTTAAAATTTATCTCAAAACTATTAGCTACCAACTACGAACTACAAGCTACAAGCTACTAACTACCAAAACCAAGGAGGAAAAAAATGTATAAATTGATCGTGACAGATATGGACGGTACATTATTAAATGAAGACAATAAGATTGAAGATAGAGTAAAGAAAAGCATAGAGTATGCAAAGGAAAAAGGCATAAAGATAATACTTGCATCGGGAAGGGAGTATAACTCCATACTGCCCTATGCAAAAGAGCTGGGTGCAACAGATATGCTAATAACCATGAATGGGGCCATGGTGACCGATATACAGGGCAATATCATATTTGAAGAGGTAATAGACAATGATGTGTGTGAAAATATAGTACAGATGGCCATGAAAAATGACACATTCCCAATATTATTTATAGACAATAACCTATATGCCAATAGGGAAGAAGATAGACTGGAATTATTTAAGCATTACACCACTAGTCCCATACATATATTTAAAGATCTGAAAAAATTATCCCAGGAAAAACCTATTAGTAAATTTATATTGATAGACGATATAGAAAAAATAAAGGTATTTCAACAGATACTAAAGAAAAAATTTGGAGAAAAAATAAATATAGATAGATCAAAACCTGAAGCATTGGAGATATATAGTAAAAAGACAGATAAAGGATTGATGGTACAGAAAGTTGCTGATTACTATGGTATAGAAAAAGAAGAAATTATTGCCATAGGAGATGGAGAAAATGATATATCCATGATATCATATGCAGGAATGGGTGTAGCCATGGAGAATGCACTGGAAGAGTTGAAAAAAGAGGCCCAATTTGTAACCAAAGATAATTCCAACAATGGAGTAGGCTATGCCATAGAAAAACTGATATAAAAAAGCAATTATATATTTTCTAGATATTGACATACCCAATGAAATTTGTTAATATAATATCAAAGAATGAAAGTGCATAATGATAGTTAGTAGGTATTAGTTAGTAGTTGATGGTAGAAATCCTGTGGATTTCATCATTAAACTACTTACTACTAACTGTTAACTACTAACTTGATCGTTCCAGATCTTTTGAGGGATACCTTAAATTATTTGGATAGACAATATAACTAATATCTAACAGGAAAGAAATATTCTGACCTGAAAGGGAATTAGAGTGATGTGGTATTGGAGTTCTGTATAAGGCTTCAATATGTTTCATACGCTATTTTTAGCTCCCATTTCAGTGGGAGCTTTTTTAGTTTCTAAATATAGTTACTATAGATATCCGACTTCAACTTAAAAAAATTGGAGGTCTATAAATAAAAATAAGGGGGAAGGTTATGTTAAAATTAAAGCCAAAAGAGTGGGCAAAGCAAGTAGTAAAGCAGGATGAGATTGATAAATATTTAATTAATGGAAAGGACTTTATTGATGAGGAGACTATATTTGATAAGCTAGACAAAAATCAGAACCCCGACAGAGAAGAGATAAGAGCTATACTACAAAAATCATTGGCTATTAAAAGACTTGACCCAGATGAAACAGCAGCATTACTCAATGTAAAAGATGAAGAACTTTGGGAGGAGATGTATGAAACAGCCCTAGAAGTAAAAAAGAAGGTATATGACAATAGGATAGTATTCTTTGCACCTTTATACTGTAGTAATCTATGTGTAAACAATTGTGTCTATTGTGGTTTTAGAAAGGATAATTCCCAAGAGAGACGTAGGATATTGACCATGGACGAAGTAAAAGAAGAGACTAGACATGTAGTGGGAGAAGGCCATAAGAGAATGATTGTTGTATATGGAGAGCATCCCCTTTCAGATGTAGATTATATGGCAGAGACTATTAAAACAGTGTACAGCGTAAAGGAAAAATCAAAATACGGTGATGGCATTGGCAATATAAGAAGGGTAAATGTAAATGCAGCACCTATGTCAACAGCAGATCTAAGAAAGCTCTGGGAGGCAGGCATAGGAACATTTCAAGTATTCCAAGAGACCTACAATCACAAATTATACAATGAATTGCATCCATCGGGACCAAAGGCAGACTATAGATGGAGATTGTATGCATTGCACAGGGCAATGGATGCAGGGATAGATGATGTGGCCATAGGTGCATTGTTTGGACTATATGATTGGCGATTCGAGGTAATGGGACTTTTATATCATACCATAGACTTGGAGACACAATTTGGTATAGGACCACATACTATTTCATTCCCAAGATTGAATCCAGCAGGTGGATCAGAAGTCAGTAGAAATTCAAAATATTTAGTAAATGACCAGGACTTTAAGAAGCTAGTAACAGTGTTGAGATTATCGGTACCATATACAGGACTAATCATAACAGCCAGAGAAAAACCTGATATCAAAAGAGAAGTAATAAAGGTGGGATGTACACAAACCGATGCATCAACCAGAATTGATATAGGAGGATATACAGAGGCATCAAAATCACAGGATGAAAACAAACAACAGTTTTTATTGGGAGAAACTCGTAGATTAGATGAAGTCATAAGAAAATTGGCAGAGATGGATATGATAACTTCATTCTGTACAGCAGGATATAGATGTGGTAGAACGGGAGATAAGATAATGGGACTGTTGGAAAACTGTGTAGAAGGTAAATTCTGCAAACTAAATGCAGTACTTACCTATAGAGAATACCTAGACGATTATGCATCAGAAGAGACAAGACGAGTGGGAGAAAGGTTGATACAAAAGGAAATAGAAGAAATAAAAAATATGCCCTTTTACAAAGAGCATAAATTGACTCAAAAATTTGTAGATTATTATGAGAGGGTTGCAAATGGAAAAAGAGATTTGTACTTATAATAGATTAAAAGAAATTTATCACAATGGAAAAGATGTCAAAGAAAGATTAAAAGAAATAGCAGAATTCATCGACCATAGATATGGAGTGAAGATATACTTTTGTAAATTGTTAGGAAGAAGATGGTCCTACTATGCAGGCATAGATGGAGTAATGGTACCAGAAGAAAATATAAAAATAACAGATGACCTTGGAATATGTGTTGAAAAAGGAGACATAGACCCACAAGATTGGATAGATATATTGGACGCTATCGTTAGGTTGAGGATTAATTTATAGTTAGTAGTTCGTAGCTAGTAGTTAGTAGTTGATGGTGGAAATCCTATGGATTTCATCATTGAACTACTAACTTTTTTCTATCCTAAGACCTACGAACTACGGACTACGAACTACCAACTAAGAACCAAGAACCCCTCCCATGGAATAATATTTGCATTTAATTATGATAAAATAGTACTATATCATTATCAAGGGGGATAAATCATGGGATCCAATAAATTGCTTATGGAATATGTTGATGCAATAATGATAATAGATCATAAGGGTAAAATAGTCTATTCAGTAAGATATAATCCTAGATTCGATGATAAATCTAATTCAGAGGAATTTAAAGAAGTTATAAACAAAAACTTTCTAGAAGTATATCCTACATTAGACATCGAAGAAAGTACAGTGATAAATAGCCTAAAGTATGGGGTTCCTAAATACAATGCAAATCAAAAATTTTATGATAACAAAGGGAGGGTTTATAATACAGAGAATTTATAGAAAAAGCCCGAAAACCCCCTTGCTTGTCTTGGGGGATGAAAGGGCTTTAATTTAAGGTGGTTCGATGCCACCTTAAATTGATATTATGCTAACTTTTGATTTTGTATATATCTTTGTATTGTTTCAG